>CACEKW010000005.1 GCA_902560185.1 uncultured Pelagibacteraceae bacterium
TCAGGTAGCAATATATCAGACAAAAGATTTGATAAAATAAAAGATTTTGAATTAGCATCAACCATAATTAGATCTAAAGCTGGTGTTCAGTGTGTAATAACTAATTCCAGACATTGTAGTTTCGGTTATGATCAAAGAATAGAATTATTTGGATCAAAAGGTATGTTAATTTCAGAAAATAAAAGACAAAACGAGACATCTTTATATTCTGCACAATCAACTTCGAACAAATCTCCTTTGCTTAATTTTTTTATTGAGAGGTATAAAGATGCTTATAAAAATCAACTAAAGGATTTTGCAAAATTTATAAGTAAAAAAATTCAACCTCTTGCAGGATTTGAAGAGGGAAGAAAAGCTCTGATAATTGCGAATGCAGCTCAAAAATCTTTACGATCAAAAAAGTTTGAAAAACTTAATCTTTAATTGAATCAACCCCAAGTAGAATACAACCTGTCTGCTTTACAACTAAATAATATTTTGATTAGATTTTATTTTTAAAAGTTAACTTAAATTAGAGGAAAATAATGAAAACAATAAAAAACTTTATATTAGCTTTAGCTGCATGGGCAATGATGTCTGTATCTGCTTTAGCTGTAGATATAATTGTGGTTTCTCATGGTCAAGCAAACGATCCTTTCTGGTCAGTTGCTAAAAATGGAGTTGATGCTGGATGTAAAGACATGGGAGTGTCTTGCAAATACACAGCACCAGCTACTTTTGACATGGTAGAAATGGCAAAATTAATTGATAATGCTGTATCACAAAAACCGAAAGGTATTGTGATAACATTACCAGATGCTGCTGCTTTAGGAAAATCAGTTAAAGCTGCAATTGCTGCTGGTATTCCTGTAATATCAATGAACTCTGGATCTGATGATTATGCATCTTTAGGAATTAGTGCACACGTTGGACAAACTGAGTTTGAAGCAGGTGTAGGTGGTGGACAAAAAATGAAAGCCGCTGGTGGAAAAAAAGCATTATGTGTTAACCATGAGGTAGGAAACGTTGCACTTGATAGAAGATGTGCTGGATTCAAAAAAGGTTTTGGTGGATCTGTTGATATTTTAGGTACTTCAAATGACCCAACAGAAATTCAAAAAGCTGTTGCTGCAAAATTAGGTGGTGGCTATGACACTATTCTAACTTTAGGTGCTGGATTGTCTGGTGAAGCAGCTTTGAAAGCACTTGAGTCAGCTGGAAAAGTTGGTTCTGTAAGATTAGGAACATTTGATATGTCTCCAAATATGTTAAAAGCTGCTGCTGCAGGAAAAGTAGAGTTTTTAATTGACCAACAGCAATATCTTCAAGGATATTTACCAATTGCTATCTTTGGACAATATATGAGATGGGGAACAATGCCAGCAGGTGTAGTAATGACTGGACCTGGGTTTGTTACTCCTGACAATGCGTCTAAAGTAATTAAATGGGCAGCTCAAGGTTATAGATAAAAATATGAATTAAAGGCCTGACTAATGCTAGTCAGGCCTTTTTTTTAATCATCTTTAAATTATAATTTTTATATGTCTGTAAAATCAGAGAGTATTCAATCAAAAAAAGATAGTGGACAAGATGAAAGACTTAAAAAAATTTCACCTCTTAGAGTTTTATTAAATAGACCAGAGCTTGGTGCTTTGGGTGGCTCAATTTTAGTTTTTATTTTCTTTGGAATAGTTGCTGGTGACACTGGAATGTTTAGCGCTTATGGGACATTAAATTTTTTAGATGTTTCAGCTAATTTAGGAATCATAGCTATTGCTGCTGCAATGTTAATGATCGGTGGAGAGTTTGATTTATCGATTGGTTCAATGATTGGTTTTGCAGGAATCTGTATCGCTATACCTGCAATTTATTGGGGCTGGCCTTTATGGACAAGTATTATTTTTGCTTTTGCTATGGCAGTACTAATTGGTTATTTCAATGGTATAATGGTAGTAAAAACTGGTCTTCCATCCTTTATAGTAACTCTTGCAATGTTGTTCATTTTAAGAGGTGCAACTTTGGCTATTACGAGATTAATTACAGGAAGAACTCAAGTACCAGGATTAAGAGTTTTAATAGAGGATGATCCAATCGCCTGGTTGTTTGCAACAGATACTTTTCAATGGTTATTCACATGGCTAGGATCGATGAAATTAATTGCACTGAGAACTGACGGTACACCATTAGCTACAGGTATTCCACCATCAGTAATATGGTTTATTGCTCTTACATTATTTGCGACTTGGATACTTATGAAAACTAGATATGGAAATTGGATATTTGCATCAGGTGGAGATAAAGTTGGTGCTACAAATGTTGGTGTACCTGTTGGAAGAGTAAAAATAAGTCTATTTATTGGAACAGCTGTAGCATCGACAATATTTGCTTGTATTCAAGTTTTAGATGCAGGTTCTGCAGATACTATGAGAGGAACTTTAAAAGAATTGGAAGCAATAGCAGCTGCCGTGGTTGGCGGTTGTCTTTTGACTGGAGGTTATGGCTCTGCCATCGGAGCAGCATTGGGCGCTATTATTTTTGGCACCGTATCAATGGGAATTTTTTATACAGATGTGGATACTGATTGGTTTAAAGTTTTTTTAGGCGCAATGATGCTAATTGCAGTAGTATTCAATAATTATATTAGAAAAAAAGTTACGGAGACTAAGTGATGTCTGAATATTTAGTTCAATTCAATAATATAAGTAAATTTTTTGGTAAAGTAATTGCTTTGAAAGATGTCACTATGAAACTAAAAAAAGGCGAAATAATGTGCTTACTTGGTGACAATGGTGCTGGAAAATCTACTTTGATAAAAACTTTAGCAGGCGTTCATAAGCCTGATGAAGGTGAAATTATTTTTGAAGATCAAAAAATAGTTTTTGACTCACCACGAGATGCTTTGGATATTGGGATAGGTACTGTTTATCAAGATTTAGCATTAGTTTCCCTTATGAGTGTTACTAGAAATTTTTTTATGGGCAGAGAACCACAAAAAGGTTTACCTTTTTTCAAAACTTTTGATATTGAAAAAGCAAACACTATAGCTGCAGAAAGAATGGGACAAATAGGTATTGATGTGAGAGACCCATCACAAGCCGTCGGTACGATGTCTGGAGGTGAAAGACAATGTCTCGCTATTTCTAGAGCAATTTATTTTGGAGCAAAAGTTTTAGTATTAGATGAACCAACGTCAGCATTAGGTGTGCATCAAGCTTCAATGGTCCTGAAATATATTGTTAAAGCAGCATCTCAAGGTTTAGCTGTAATCTTAATAACACACAACGTTCATCATGCTTATCCTGTTGGAAATAGTTTTACGGTTTTAAATCGAGGAAAAAGTATGGGGACATTTCAAAAGAAAGATATATCTAGAGAAAAACTTTTAAGCATGATGGCAGGTGGTGAGGAATTAGATAAGTTAGAAGTCGAACTTAAAGAAATGGACCGAATAGAAAATAATTAGACAAATATACCACTTCTATAGACATAAATTTTGCTGTAATATTTTTTAAATAAAGAAAGGGGTAACATATGAAAGCATATATAATGGGAAACTACACTGAAAAAGCTTTTCAAGGTTTTTTAAAAGATCCTAAAAGTGATAGAAAAGCAGTAGTTGAACAATTAACAAAAGCTATGGGTGGAACAATGCATAGTATGGATATAGTTAGAGGTCCATATGACTTTATAGTTGTAAATGAACTTACAACGTTTGAAGACTTTGCGGCAGTAAAACTTGTAGTAGAAGCATCAGGAGCAGTTAAAAATTTAACAATGTTAGAAGCTATTGATTTTAATAAAGCTACTGTTAAAGCAAGTGAAGTTGCATCAGGTGCATACAAAGCGCCAGGACAATAAATAGATTATTACTTCCAGTACGCGGGCTGGAAGTAAATTTATTTACTTTTTCAATTTAGAAGAAAACTTAAGATTTGTATTATCAAACTTTTCTTTATTGTTTTTAATATAATTATCCATAATTTCTAATTTATCTCCTTCGAATTCTGAGACTTTTCGAGTATTTAAATCAACATATAATGCAAGGACTTCAATCGTTGATGCTAAATATTGCTTTTGCTTATGGATCATTTCCATCTTATATTGCAACCTTTTTTTATCGTGATCAAAAAAAACTAAATTTACATCTACTTCATCATTCATCTTTAGTTCTTGATTATAGGTAATATGAGACTCAACAATCATTGTGCTTTTTCCAGTAGTCCTCGCTGAATGCTCGCCCATTTTAAAGGAGTCATTTAATATATCTGCCCCATATTTGTCAAAGATCAAAAGATAATAGGAAACATTCATATGATTGTTATAATCAATCCAATCTTTCACAATTTTTTGTGAACTTAAAAAAATCGGCATTGTAAAATAAAAATTTAATGATTTGGATTATCGTTATCCACTACGAGACATATTTCAGATTTAGTTAAAAATCTTCTTCCAGTTCCATTATCTAATGAAAACATTCCGCCAATTCCTTTTACGGCATCTATTGTAAGATCAGTATGTTTCCATTTTTCATATTGATCACCATTCATATAGAATGGAACACCACCTATTTCCCCAAGTTTAATATCATTGTCTCCCAATGGAAATTCACCCTCTTGGAAACACATAGGAGCACTCCCATCACAACATCCACCTGATTGATGAAACATTAATTTTTCACCATATTTTTCTTTAAGTTCAGATAATAAACTTAGTGCCGAATGTGTTGCAGATACTTTCATATTTTTTCTCTGGCCCATGATATCGAATCATGGACCAGTATATATTATTTGATTAAAAGAAGCCTAATTTTTTCTCAGCGTAAGAAACATGAAGATTCTTATTCTGTCTGTAATGATTAAGCATCATTTTGTGAGTTTCTCTGCCAACTCCAGATTGTTTGTATCCACCAAATGGTGAGTGAGCTGGGTATGCATGATAACAATTAGTCCATACTATCCCTGCTTGTATTGCTCTACCCATTCTGTAAGCAATATTACCATTTCTAGTCCAAACAGCTGCTCCTAAACCATAAAGAGTATCATTGGCAATTTTTAATGCCTCTGCTTCATCTTTAAATTTAATTACAGACACAACAGGTCCGAAGATTTCTTCTTGAGATATTCTCATATCATTTTTTGCTTCAAAAACAGTTGGTTGAATGTAATTACCTTTTTCCAATCCACTGTTAAGTTTTGCAACACTTCCTCCTGTTAGGACTTTCGCACCTTCTTTTTTCCCTAGATCAAGATAAGATTTAATCTTCTCCATTTGTTCTACGGAAGCTTGTGCTCCAATCATGGTTTCCATTTTTAAAGGGTTGTCTTGAACAACAGCTTTTGTTCTAGCTATAGCTCTTTCCATGAATTTATCATAGATCGACTCTTGAACTAAAGCTCTACTCGGACAAGTACAAACCTCACCTTGGTTAAGATTGAACATAACGAAACCTTCAATACATTTATCGAAGAAATCATCATCTTTATCCATGATATCCTCAAAGAAAATGTTTGGAGATTTTCCACCTAATTCCAAAGTTATCGGAATTATGTTTTGTGCAGCATACTGCATTATCAATCTTCCAGTTGTTGTTTCACCAGTAAATGCAACTTTAGCAACTCTTTTTGATGATGCTAAAGGTTTACCTGCCTCTAATCCAAAACCACTAACAATGTTGACAACTCCTGGAGGTAATAAATCTCCAATAAGTTCCATCATCACCATTATGGATGCTGGCGTTTGTTCAGCTGGTTTTAAAACTGAACAGTTACCTGCTGCAAGAGCTGGTGCTAGTTTCCATGTAGCCATAAGTAATGGGAAGTTCCAAGGAACTATTTGACCAACTACTCCTAAAGGTTCAGGTATGTTGTAAGAGTATTGAGAATTGCTAATTTCTGCAATTGATCCCTCTTCTGCTCTTATTACACCAGCAAAATATCTCCAATGATCAACAACCAAAGGTAAATCTGCTGCCATACATTCTCTTATTGGCTTTCCATTATCTAAACATTCGGCTGTTGCGAGTAAGTTTAGATTTTTTTCTAAAACATCAGCGATTTTATATAATATGTTTGATCTTGTCGTGATGTCTGTTTTTCCCCACTCTGGGAAGGCTGCGTGAGCTGCATCTAATGCTGCTTCTACGTCTTTTTCGTCTGATCGCGCAACTGAACATATTTTCTCATTTGAGATCGGGCTTACATTATCAAAATACTTGCCTGATTTTGGTTCTACAAATTTTCCATTAATGTAGTTTCCATATTTTGCTTTGAACGGAAATTTAACCTTTAAATGAGAAGTATCTAATACAGATGACACTTTCATTGCTTCTGCACTCATTTTTTTCTCCTCTTGTTATTTATATAAATTAATTAAAGACCTTTTTGGGAATGATGTAAATGGGTCAATAATGTTTTCAACTAAGAATTGTATTAATCGAGCTTAATTTTACTAATTTTATTGTCTGCTTTTCTCACAAAATAAATTCCTACTGATACCGCAATTAGAGATATCAAAACATTGAAAGTGATCAATTCCTTTAGGAAAATATAACTCAAGATAGTTCCAAAAATTGGAATTAAATATGAAACTTGTGACTGAAATATCAGTCCATTATTAACTAAAATTCTAAATCTTAATAACCATGCAATTCCAGTAGAAACTAAGCCAAGATATATCACGGATATTGTAGAATCTAACCTTGGCGAGACATTCCATGGTTGTTCAACAATACTTACAATAGGTATCAAAATCAAAACTGCCCAAACCAGTATTGAGCCAGTTACATTTTCATTTTTTTTCTTACTAATTTTTAAGGTTAGAACACCACCTATTACATAACAAGTTGAGCCTAATAGAATTAGTATTGCAGAAAAAAAATTATTTTCATTAATCAAAATATTATCAGAAAATAAGTAAAGTATTCCAGAAAAACCTATTAAGATTCCTATTGTTTTGATAAAATTGAATTTTTCATTTTTTGTGTAAAAATGACCAAGCACAGTTGAACTTAATGGTGTAGTTGACATCAATATTGCTGCCAAATTACTTTGAACTGATTGCACGCCGTAGGCAATTAAAAAAAAAGGAGCTACTAAATTTATAAATCCTATCATCGCAAACCAATGCCAATCCTTTGAAAAAGCTTCAATCTTTATTTTTTTATAATAACAAAGTAACAAAACTGGTATTGCTCCAAAAAACACTCTTAAAAATGCAATAGTAATTGGTCCAAATGAATAGGTTGCAATTTTGATATTAAAAAAAGCTGATGCCCATATTAAAGCTAACAAAATTAATAAAAGATAGTCTAGTAGTTTTGGTTGTCTCATTCAGTAATATCTTCAATTTTTCCTTTTGTAATTTTCTTTAAATCTGAGAAATTGATTTTAAATATACAATTTGGATGACCTGCAGCAGCAAATAAAAAATCAAACCTATTTAAAGAATTATCTATGTAAATATCAACATTTTCTAAATGGCCTACTGGTGAAACACCACCAATAGTATAACCAGTAATGTTTTTTACATCTTCAGCAGTAGCCATAGAAACATCATCAAATTTAATATTTTTCTTAATTTTTCTTAGTGAAGCTTTCTTATCTCCAGCAACCAAAAATAAAGTAAACTTATTATCTGTCTTAAAAAGTAAGCTTTTAACAATTGCTCCTACCTCACATCCTAAAGAAGATGCGGCTTCTAAAGCAGTTCTAGCTGATGTTTCTAAAACACTAACACTTAAATTTTGGTCGAATTCTTTAATAATTCTTCCAACTCTTCGAACTGGTTCTTTATTAAGTAATGTCATTATTCAACTCTGAATTGTTAGTATTCTTAGTCTTTTCAATATACACTTATGTTAAAAATGCATAGGTGTTATTAAGTAAAAGAGGATTATTTATCAGTCTTTATTTGGTATCACAACCCACTAGATTACAGAGGAGATATAATGAGCGCAAAAAATGTATTAAAAGTTATTAAAGACAAAGAGATCGATTACGTTGATCTAAGATTTACTGACCCTAGAGGTAAACTTCAACACGTTACAATGGATACTAAGGTAGTTGACGAAGACATGTTAAATGACGGAATTTTCTTTGATGGCTCCTCAATTGCAGGTTGGAAAGCTATTAATGAGTCTGACATGATTTTAAAGCCTGATTTAAGCAGAACTGTGGTTGATCCGTTTACGTCTCATAATACATTAAACATTTTTTGTGATATTTTGGATGCAATAAAAAAAGATCCTTACGAAAGAGATCCTCGAGGAACAGCAAAAAAAGCTGAGGCATATTTAAAAAAATCTGGAATTGGTGACAAAGCATTTTTTGGTCCAGAAGCTGAATTTTTTGTATTCGATGATGTAAGATTTAAAAATGACATGAATGAAACTGGCTTCAAAATTGATAGTACTGAAGGCCCTTACAACACTGGAAAAAAATATGAAAACGGAAATATGGGACACAGACCTGGCATCAAAGGTGGTTACTTCCCAGTTCCTCCTGTTGATAGTGCACAAGATATGAGAAGTGAGTATTTAAAAGCAATGAAAGAAATGGGTATTAAAGTTGAGAAACATCACCATGAAGTTGCTCCAAGTCAGCATGAACTTGGAATGTATTTTGGAACTTTAGTTGATCAAGCAGATAACTTGCAGTTATATAAGTATGCGGTTCATATGGTTTCACATTCATTTGGAAAAACTGCAACTTTTATGCCTAAACCAGTAAAAGGTGATAATGGATCAGGTATGCACGTGCACCAATCAATTTGGAAAGGAAATACAGCATTATTTTCAGGAGATAAATATGCTGGCTTATCCGATTTAGCTTTACACTATATTGGTGGAATTTTAAAACATGCAAAAGCTATAAACGCTTTTTCAAACGCAACAACCAATAGTTACAAAAGATTGATCCCGGGATTTGAAGCCCCAGTGTTATTAGCGTACTCAGCGAGAAACAGGTCAGCTTCATGTAGGATCCCTATAACTCTGAGTAAAAAAGCTGCGAGATGTGAAATTAGATTTGGTGATGCAGCTGGAAACCCATACTTAACTTTTGCAGCAATGCTTATGGCTGGACTAGATGGTATTAAAAATAAAATTGATCCAGGTAAATCTTTCGATAAAGATCTTTATGCTTTATCTGAAAATGAAGTTAAAAAAATACCTACTGTTTGTGGCTCATTAAGAGAAGCAATGGAAAGTTTGGATAAGGACAGAGATTTTTTAAAACAGGGTAACGTTTTCACTGATGATCAGATAGATGCTTACATTGCTTTAAAATTTGAGGAAATACATAATTTCGAACACACACCACACCCAATAGAGTTCGACATGTATTATAGTTGTTAAAAATTATTGTCTAGTAGTGGCAATCTTGTTTTTGCCAGGACCTTTTTTAACAACGTAATCTTGAGTTCCATTAGCTCCTGTTTCAACAGATTTGATCAAAGATCTTTGTAAGCTTTTTCTTTTTTCTTTTCTGTCTTCAGACGCTAATAAATTTCTAAATTCAAAAACGTTCATGTACTAATTATATACTAGATATGCAATTTAAGCAATACAGCTATGCAACTTATGGGATACTAAATTTTATTCTACTTTAAAGGACTCCCCGCAACCACATCTCTCTGTTTCATTGGGATTATTGAATACAAAAGTTGAGGAAAAATCCTCTTTTTTGTAATCCATTTCAGTACCTAATAAATACATCACTGCAGCAGAATCTATAAAAACTTTAACTCCCTTGTCTTCAATTACCTCATCATTCGGGTTAAGTTCTTTAGAATATTCCATTACATATGACATGCCTGCGCATCCTCCAGATTTAACTGAAACTCTCACTCCTAAAGCATCTTTTTCGGCACTAGACATGATTTCTTTAATTCTGTTTGCTGCATTTTCACTTAATTTAATTATAGGATTCATTACAAATTTAACTCCAACTTAGCAGCATCTGACATCATATCTTTGTTCCAAGGTGGGTCCCAAACTAGTTGAAGATCAACATCATCAATTTCTTCAACTTGCATAGCTCCTTCTTTTACTTCTTTTGGTAAACTCTCTGCAACAGGACAATTTGGTGTGGTTAAGGTCATTTTAATTTCAGCTTTTTTTCCTTTTACTTGAATATCATAAATTAAACCAAGTTCATAAATATTAACTGGTAACTCAGGATCATAAATTTTTCTAATTTCGTTTATAATTTTTTCTTTTATTTCCATAATATTAATCTTCTGTGCTCACTTGCTTTCCGTCATCTTCCATTGCAGAAATCAAAGTATGCCATGATAAAGTAGCACATTTTACTCTCATAGGATATTGTTTTACTCCGGATAGACACATTAGTTTTGTTTTATCATCTTCCTCTAAAATCGTAGACTTTAATTCAGGATTTTCTTTTATCATTCCAAGAAAATCATTTATGATCTCCCTTGCTTCATTATCACTTTTGCCTTTAATCAAATCTGTCATTATTGAAGCTGAGGCCATTGATATTGCGCAACCACTTCCTTCAAAAGAAATATCTTCAACTTTTCTTTGATTATCCAATTTTAGATAAACATGGACATTGTCACCACATAAAGGATTATTCCCTTTAGCATCTTTATTAAAATTCTCAGTCTTCCTTAAATTCCTTGGATTTTTTCCATGTTCTAAAATTATTTCTTGATATAATTCTTTTAAATTCATTTTAAATCAAAAATTTTTTTACATTTGTTTATAGACTCATTTAATTGATCAAAATCACTTTTAGTATTATAGACACCTACTGATGCTCTTGCACTTGCAGGAATCTCGAGTTTGTCATGTAAAATTTGACAGCAATGGTGTCCAGCTCTAATAGCTACACCATCTTCGTCAAGTATTGTCGCGATGTCATGTGGATGTACCCCTTCAATCGTAAACGATATTACACCGCCTTTATTTTTTGGATTGCCAATTATTTTTACTGAATTATTCTTTTTTAAAATTTCTTGACCATATTCTATTAATTCTTTTTCATGTTTAATTATATTTTCAATTCCAATACTTTCTAAAAATTTGATAGACTTATCAAAAGCTATCACCTGTGCAGTGGCCATAGTGCCTGCTTCATACTTATTTGGAAGATCACCATAAGTAATACGATCTTTTTTAACTTCTTTAATCATTCCACCACCACCTTGATAAGGTGGTAATTCTTCAAGCCATTTTTTTTTTCCATACAAAATTCCAAGTCCAGTCGGTCCATACATTTTATGACAAGAAATTGCATAAAAATCACAGTCCAGATCTTGCACATCAAGTTTCAAATGTGGTGCACCTTGACATCCATCTACAACAACAATTATATCTTTTGCGTGTGCAAGCTCAGTAATCTCTTTGATTGGTAGGATTGCACCAGTGACATTCGATAGATGATTAACGGCAATCACCTTTGTTTTTGGCGTAATTTTTTTTTCAATATTTTCAATTGGAATTTCTCCCTCTTCATTTATTTCAGCAAAATTAATCTTTATATTTTTTGATTTTCTCAAATAGTGCCATGGTACATAATTTGAATGATGCTCTAACTCAGTGAGTAAAATTTCGTCACCTTCATTCAAATACTTTTGGCCAAGTGTATTAGCAACTAAATTGAGGGCTTCAGTTGCACCCTTAGTAAATACAATCTCATTTTTATCTTTTGCATTAATATATTTTTGGACAGAAGATCGTGTATTTTCGTATAAATTTGTAGCTGCCACTGCCAAATAATGAATACTTCGGCCCACATTTGAAAATTCTTTAGTATAGAATTCGTTTATTCTATCAATAACAACTTTAGGTTTTTGAGAAGAATTAGCACTGTCCAAATAAACTAGATCATTGTTTTGTATCTTTTCATCAAAGATAGGAAACTCTTTTTTAATATTATCTATGTTCATTTTTTTAAACCAATCATTTTTTTTAATAAATCTTTAATTTCAGCATCAGTAATCTTTTCGATTACATCAAGCAAAAAACCATTTATCAATAGTCCTTTAGCTTGTTTATAATTTAGTCCTCTAGACATTAAATAAAAAATTGAATTATCATCTAGACTACCAGATGCTGATCCATGAGAACATTTAACATCATCAGCATAAATTTCTAATTCAGGTTTTGCGTTAAACTCTGAGGTTTCATCTAACAAAATTGCTTTACTTAATTGATATCCATCTGTTTTCTGAGCCTTTGAGTCTACATATATTCTTCCTTGATAAGCAGACTTTGTATTTTTTCCAAGCACACTCTTAATTAACTGATAGCTTTTTGTATTTTCAACCAAATGATTTATAGTAGTACTTATTTCGTGCTGTTTATTATCATCTAACGAAAAAATACCATTTATAAATGCTGAAGAATATTCGCCTTTTAAATTACAATTTATCTCATTTTTGAAATAATCTGAACCTGCCGAAAAAACAAAAGTTTCAGAAATACTATTTTGTTTTTGATTAATATTATTAAATGAATATTTTAGATTTTTATTCAACGACCTATCAATTTTATAATTTTTAAGAATCGCATCACTATCTAAATTAAAATTGTAAAAAATATTCATAAAATTTTTTTCACTATCATCACTAAAGAAATCTATTAATTTTAGTGAGCTATTTTGTTCAAGCTCAAAATCTAACCTTAAATTAATATTCTTTGATTTCATTCTCTCGTTGGTCAAATGATAAATGATTAAGGGTTTCTTTAATGAGTAGCTTTTTTTAATTAAAATCTTAAAATGTTTATTACTTAATGCAATATTCAAATCAATTAATGAATTATTGTTTTCAGACTTATCAATTGTGTAAGAGTCCTCAATTATTTCAATCTGCTTTTTATCCTCATAACTAAAGTCAATTTTTTCAATTCTTCCATTAATAAAAATAATTTTATTATGTTCTAAATCATCTATAAAAATTGATGAGTCAATCTTATTTTCAATTGAATAATCATTATAAAAGCTCAAATCTGAAATATTATTACTAATTATTTGATTAATATCTAAAAACTTCCAATTTTCTTGTTTTCTATTTGGGAAACCATTTTCAATAAATTTATTTAGGTAAGACTTTTTTATCTCAATATCTCTATTAGAAAAATTAGAAACTTTTTGAATTTTGTTAAAATCTATTTTTAATTGTTCCTTCATCTAATTAAAACTCTCATATCCTTTTTTTTCTAATTCTTCTGCAAGTTCAGGTCCACCTGATTTAATAATCCTTCCATTCATTAAAACGTGAACGAAATCTGGCTTAATATAATCTAATAGTCTTTGATAATGAGTAATGATTAAAAAAGAATTTTTATTATTTCTTAATGTGTTTACACCATCTGCAACTATTTTTAGAGCATCTATATCTAAACCTGAGTCTGTTTCATCTAAAATTGAAAGTTTTGGCGCCAGCATAGACATTTGTAGAATTTCGTTTTTCTTTTTTTCTCCACCAGAGAAGCCTACATTTAATTGCCTATTAAGTTTTTCTTCATCAAATTTCAGTTCTTTAGCCTTTTCTTTTACGAGTTTTAAAAACTCGATAGCATCAAGTTCTTTTTGTCCACGAGCTTTTCTAATCGCATTTAGAGAAGTCTTTAAAAAAATATTAGTATTCACCCCGGGAATTTCTAAAGGGTATTGAAAGGCTAAAAATATACCTTTGTGCGCTCTTTCCTCAGTTTCAAGTTCAAATAAATTTTTATTTTCAAATAATATTTCTCCAGATACCTCGTAACCTTTTTTTCCCGATAAAATATTAGATAACGTACTTTTTCCAGAGCCATTAGGACCCATTATTGCATGAACTTCACCTGGGTTTATATTTAGTGAAAATCCTTTTAAAATTGACTTATTTTCAACATTTGCGTTTAAGTTATTAATTTTAAGCATTAACCCACGCTCCCTTCAAGACTAATTCCTACAAGTTTTTGTGCCTCTACAGCAAACTCCATCGGTAATTGCTGAAGAACTTCTTTACAAAATCCATTAACGATTAACCCAACAGCTTCCTCAGGATTTAATCCTCTTTGTTGACAATAGTGCAATTGCTCTTCACTTATTTTTGACGTTGTTGCTTCATGAGCAACATTTGAGTCAAAATTTTTGTTCTTTATGTAAGGTACAGTGTGTGCTCCACATTTATTTCCCATTAAAAGAGAGTCACATTGAGTATAGTTACTAGAATTTTTTGCTTTTGAATTTATATCTACTAATCCTCTATAAGTCATATCAGAAAATCCAGCACTAATACCTTTGGAAATTATTTTACTTTTAGTATTTTTACCAAGGTGGATCATCTTTGTCCCAGTATCTGCTTTTTGATGATTATTTGTAATTGCTATTGAATAAAATTCTCCAATTGAGTTATCACCCTTTAAAATACAACTAGGGTATTTCCAAGTTATAGCAGAACCCGTCTCTACCTGTGTCCAAGAAATCTTGGAATTTTTTCCCTTACATAGTCCTCTTTTAGTTACAAAATTATAAATTCCCCCTTTACCATTTTCATCTCCCGGATACCAGTTTTGAACAGTTGAATATTTAATCTCTGCATCATCAAGTGCTATTAGTTCAACGTTAGCAGCGTGTAATTGATTTTCATCTCTCATCGGTGCAGTACAGCCCTCTAAATAACTCACGTAACTTCCTTTATCGGCAATAATTAAAGTTCTTTCAAATTGACCAGTTTCTGATGCGTTAATTCTGAAATAGGTTGAGAGCTCCATTGGACACTTTACACCTTCAGGAATATAAACAAATGACCCATCGGTAAAAACTGCAGAGTTTAACGTCGCAAAAAAATGATCTGTTGTTGGAATTACTGTTCCTAAATATTTTTTTACTAAATCAGGATGTTTTTGTATTGCCTCTGACATTGAACAAAAAATGATTCCATGTTTTGTTAATTCACCTTTAAATGTTGTGGCTACTGAAACAGAATCAAATACCGCATCGACAGCTATTCCATTTAATCTTGCTTGCTCTTGAAGGGGAATTCCTAATTTATTATAGGTTTCTAAAAGTTTAGGGTCTAATTCATCTAAGCTCTTGGGTTTATCCTTCATGCTTTTCGGAGCCGAGTAGTAATATAAATCTTGATAATCAATTTTAGGATACTTAGGTTTTTGCCAGTTAGGCTCTTTGAGAAGCTTAAATCTTTCAAATGCTTTTAATCTAAAATCCAACATCCATTTAGGTTCTTTTTTAATATTTGAAATAAACTTAATTACATTTTCATTTAGACCTTTTGGTGCTTTAATATTTTCAATATCAGTTGTAAAACCGTATTTATAATCTTTTAAATTTTCTATATCTTTTTCTCTAGTATCCATTTTATAATCTTCTTTCAAAGTTTTCTTTTACTAAGTCGTCTAAACTTTTTTTATCAAAAAAATTATTGATGTGAGTTTCAAGTTCATCCCAAAGATTGTGAGTTAAACATTTTGTAGATTTACCATTACATCCTTTTTTTGAATCTTTTTTACATTGGACAGTTTTTACTTTTTCGTCTACTGCATCAAAAATATTTGTTAATTTTATTTCTTTAGCTTTCCTGTTTAAAACATATCCACCTTGAGTTCCTCTAACGCTTTGAACAATTTCTTTTTTTCTCAATTTTGAAAAAATTTGTTCTAGATAATCTAACGAAATGCCTTGTCTTAAAGATATATCCCTTAGAGAAACTGGATTAATTCCATCAAATCTAGCGAGATCCACCAAAGCCATTACCGCATATCTGCCTTTAGAAGTAAGTCTCATAATTCCTTATTTTACTGGGGTATATATAAACCTGACCAAAATAGTCAAGTATCATGAGTAAAAAAAAGCTAACATTTTGTCACGCAGTTGTGATAAACCTAATTTTTTTTTGAGAATAATAATCAATAACAATTATGGAAAATAAAATATTAGAAATATTTATTCCAGGACCTGCAGGTAGACTTGAAGCCAAATATTATAAGAGTAAAAAAAATACTTCACCAATAGCTTTAGTTTTACAACCACATCCTCAGTATGGAGGGACAATGAATAATAAAGTTGTTGTGGAAACTTTTCATACTTTTATGGAAAATGATTTTTCAGTTTGCAGAGTAAATTTTAGAGGTGTAGGAAAGAGCGATGGAGAATTTGACAATGGCCAAGGTGAATTAGCAGATGCTGCAGCTGCTCTTGATTGGTTAGAGAGAGAAAATTTTGATAATTCTCAATGTTGGGTTTCAGGTTTTTCCTTTGGGTCATTGATTGCTATGCAACTTTTAATGAGGAGACCAGAGATAAATAGATTTGTCGCTATCTCTCCCCAGCCAAATGTTTATGATTTTTCATTTTTGTCTCCGTGTCCAACTTCTGGGATAATGATCTATGGAAAAAAAGACGAATTGGTGCCGGTTGAACATATCAATGAACTAAATAAAAGATTAAGTGCACAAAAAGGTATTAAAGTTGAATTTCAATCAATCTCAGAAGCAAATCATTTTTTTTCAAAAAATGAGAACGCACTTTCAAAATCTCTTGATAAATACATAAAAAAAGAAACAGCTTTGTATTAAAAATTTTCAACCAGAACTCCACCAGTTACTGATTTTTGACATCCAGTCGTATTTGGAAATGAAATTGGCATACCTTTTAGTGATCTTATAGCTAAAAAAGCAAAAGCTTGAGACTCAATAAAGTCTCCATCTAATTCATATTGATCAATTGAATTAAGATCTATATCATCAAAATTACTTTTTATACTATCTAAGAGATATTTATTTTTTCTTCCTCCCCCACATACTAACCATTTACTTTTTTGAGAATTATTCTTATTGTGAATAAAACTCATTCCATTAGAAATTAATTTAGCGGTAAAATCAGTAATGGTTGCAGCACCATCTTCTAATGAAAGTCCTTTTGCAAAAAAAATATCAAAATTTTTAATATCTAAAGATTTTTCAAAATTAGATTGTTCAGTAAAATTGTCCAAAGCTTGATTTAAAATTAGTTTATCTGTTTTTCCAGATCTTGCTACTAAACCTTCTTTGTCATACCCTTTTTTTGAATTTTTTCTCATCCATTCGTCTATCAAACAATTGCCAGGTCCGATATCACAGGCAAAAATTTTTTCTTCTAAATCCAAATTATTATATTCTGTTGTAGAGGTAACATTAGAAATACCTCCAATATTAAGAATATTCATTGGAAAACCTAAATTAAATTTTTTATTTAATTCATTAGCTAGAGCATTATGAAAGATTGGCGCTAGAGGAGCGCCCTGCCCCCCATTTTCTAAATCATTTTGTCTAAAATTATAAATAACTTTCTTTTTCGTTAATTGAGATAGTAGCAATCCGTCACCCATTTGTTTTGTAATTTTTTTTTCGGGAGCGTGAAATATTGTTTGACCATGGAAACCAATTAAATCAACATCAGATTTTGATAGTTCAAGGCTTTTACTAACAGCCTTAAAATGAAATAAAGTTATTTCTCTTTCTAAATCTTTGATTTCAACTTGATATTTGGTTAAATTATCTGGACTTAAGATTTTATCCCTAATTTTAAGTATTTTTTGAGTTAATTCCTCATCATATTGAAAGTATTTATCAAATAATATTGAAAATTCTTGATTACCATCTGACCTGATTATGGATACATCTACTCCATCTGTTGAGGTACCGCTCATTAGACCCATTGCTGTGTAAATTTTATCCATTCTTATTTTTTTTTACTAAATAATGTATATTGTGGAACTATAGACTTATGGATAAATTTTTAAAAGAATTTAAAGATAGAGGCTACTTCTATCAGTGTACGAATGAAAATGAGTTATCCAAATTAATAAATAAAGAAAAAATTAAAGGTTACATAGGTTTTGATTGTACTGCTGAAAGTCTTCATGTTGGAAGCTTACTTCAAATCATGTGTCTTAGACTTCTTCAAAAATATGGGCACAGACCGATTGTCTTATTAGGTGGAGGGACTACCAGAATTGGAGATCCTTCAGGTAAAGACAAAACAAGAAGAATTTTAACTGAAAAAGAAATAGATAAAAATACAAAAAATATTGAAAAAATATTAAAAAAATTTTTAAAAAATAACGATCCAAAAACAAAACCTATTTTTGTAAATAATTATTCCTGGCTTAAAAATTTAAATTATATTTCTTTTTTAAGGGAAATAGGAAAACATTTTACAATTAATAAAATGCTTACATTCGAAAGTGTTAAAACTAGATTGGATAGAGAACAATCTTTAAGTTATATGGAATTTAATTATATGATTTTGCAAGCTTATGATTTTTTAGAGCTAAATAAAAAAGAAAGTTGTTCCTTACAAATAGGAGGTTCTGATCAATGGGGAAACATTGTCAATGGAACAGAACTTATAAAAAGGTATTCTGCTAAACAAGCTTATGGTTTAACTACCCCTCTCATTACATTATCCTCAGGAGCAAAAATGGGAAAAACTGAGTCAGGTGCTATTTGGTTAGATGAAAAATTATTATCATCATATGACTATTGGCAATTTTGGAGAAATATCGATGACAGAGATGTAATAAAATTTTTAAAAATGTTCACAGATTTAGATATTGAAGAAATTGATAAAATGAAGGATGAAGACATTAATAAACTAAAAATTAAGTTAGCTAACGAGACAACTACTATGCTTCATGGTTTCAAAGCTGCTAAAAGTTCAGAACAAGCCGCAAAAGAAGCTTTCTCAGGAACTTCGCTTGGTTCAAATTTACCTTCAATTAAAATTAAGAAAACTGATATTGAAAATAAAATGAGTATTATAGATCTCGTGATCTTATCTAAATTAGAAAATTCAAAAAGTGAAATTAGACGTCTTATTAAAGGAAATGCAATAAAACTGAATGATGAAATTATATCTCAAGAAAATCTGATTATTTCTTATGAATTATTCAGACAAAATTATTTAAAACTTTCTGTGGGGAAAAAAAGACATTTAAAAATTGAGTTAAGTTAATTCTTTTTAATTTTTTCCAATGTTCTTGTAATAAATCTGGGTGTTAAGGTTTTGACAGGATTTACTGAAGTTTTTAAATTTTTTGGAGGGCCTTTGATTTTAAAACTTACTCCAAATACTCCCTCACCAGTTTTTTTTCCAACTAATATTTCACCTACCATAGGTAATGCACCAATAAAATTATTAATTGTTGTGGCTGGCACCAATGTGCCCTTTAAACTAATTAATTTGTTTTTTTCAACATAGCCCTCCATTAAAATAGATATTGCAGGACCAATCGCATAAATTTCTTCTATAGTCATTAAATCACCCTCATTTTTAAAATTCATTTCAAATTCCGTAAAACGTATACCTTCTCCAGATAAAATATCGGCAATACCTTGCAAGGATGCTAACGTGAGAATCTTTGTCAATATAGGTAACTCTTTTAATTTAAAATCATAAATTTTTATTTGTGAAACAGATTTTTTTGATTTTTTTGAACTAAAGAAATCGAGTGATCCTTCATCAAAACCTTTTATAAATTTATATCTTTTTACGATGGGTTTTGCCTCATCAACAAACAAGGTAGTAATTTTATTATTATTATCTTTATTTATTGTGAGTTTTAGTTTTTTATTTTTTGAAAAGCTTCCAATTAAGTCAGCTTTATGTATTTCTTTATTTTTGATTAAAATATCTCCTTTGAAATTTGATAAATAATACTCACGATCTAAAAAAATTTTTTTTACATCAATTTTCAAATTACTATTAATATTTATAATTTTACTATCTTTATCATCATCTGATAACAAATCCTCAATTAAATTATCAGCATTAAAACTAGACCCAGTTAAAAAATATTTTTTTTTATTCTTTTTTAATCTTATTGAGTTTTTTTGTTTATCATCATCAAGATATTCTAAATTTAATTCATCTAATCTATAAATTTGAAATTTTTCATTGAAGACTAGATCTTTTATCTTAATATGGTTTTCATCCTCATTAAGATTAAAAGTTTCAATTACAAGCTCATTATTTCTATTTTTAGATCCTTTTAAATTTAGAATAACCTCATTTTTCTCCTTTTTCTTATAATTTAAATAATCAATTTTAAAAGGATTGTCTTTTATTTTTAGAGATATTTCAAAATTTTCAGTTTTATTCTTATTTGAAAAAAAATACTCTATATCATCATTTTCATTTTGATAATTTAAATTTCCAATTCCCTCAATAGTAAAATTATTCTTTTCATATTGTAATTTTATTTTTTGATCTAAGAGAGAAATTGTTTTTTTTTGTTTAGGAAAAAATCTTTTTAATTTCAAATTATTTGGTATTATTAATTCATGAACTAGTATTGTTGAATTAATTTTGAAATTTTGAAATTTAAATCCTTTTTGTATTTCAAAAGAAAAATTATTATTAGAAGTTAATGATATTTTTTCTATTTCAAAATTTGGTAAAAATGGTTTGAATAATAAATCTATATTTTTTTTATCTAAATCAGACTTTTTATGCGCAAAGGTACCATCTACAAAAAAATCATCATTCTTTTTTTTAATTGATACTTTTTCTGAAGAAATTCCTATTTTATCAAATTTAAAATTAAGATCTTTAACTAAAAAATTATTTCTACTATAGTCAAAAATAAAGTCTAATTTTTGTAGATTGTATTTTTTTAATACATTTAATTCAACATCTTTTACAATACCATTGATCTCGTAATTGTTTTTAATATTTCCATTTGAATCAAATTCTAACTTTATATCAGCAATCAAATATCCTTTTTTAATGGCTTTTTCCATTATGAATAGTTCAGGAGTATTTTGAAATGATCTTAAAAAAGAAATTAAGTTTTTTAGCTCAAGAGATTTCGATGAAATCTCTAAATTTTCAATTGAAAACTTATCTTCTATTAAGGACTTTAACGAAAGTTGTATTTTTATATTTTCAATTTCTATTTTTTTACCTTGATTTATTAAATTTGTACCAATTGTTTTAGCTTGAAGTTTAAATTGAAATGGATCTAAAATTAATTTTATTTCTTTTAATTCAACTTCTAAATTCTTATCAAATTTTCGAATTTTTTCTGTTATTTGACTATTAAATTTATCAGTCTCAATTCCAAAAATACTTAGGTACGTTAAAGTAATAAATATTAAAAATAATATAGTTATAAAAAATTTAAAAAAAATTTTCATTATGTTTGATACAGCGATTGTTCTAAAAATTCATCAATTTCCCCATCTAAAATCTTATCTGGATTAGAGCTTTCAAAGTTCGATCTATTATCTTTTACTAATCTATATGGTTGTAAAACATAAGATCTTATTTGATGTCCCCAACCTATTTCAGATTTTGATGACTCGGTATTTTCATTTTCTTTTTCTTTTTTTTTTATCTCAAAATCATAGAGTCTTGCTCTAAGCATGTTCATGCATGTCTCTTTATTTTTATGTTGAGATCTTTCATTTTGACATTGAACTACAATTTTAGATGGTAAATGTGTAATTCTAACTGCACTGTCAGTTGTATTAACATGTTGGCCACCAGCACCACTAGATCGATATGTGTCAATCCTCAAATCTTTATCTTGAATTTCAATATTAATATTTTCATCTACAACTGGATAAACCCAAATACTAGCAAAACTGGTATGGCGTCTTGCACCTGAGTCAAATGGCGAAATTCTCACTAATCTATGAATTCCAGACTCTTTTTTTAACCAACCAAAAACATAATCACCTTCAATTTTAATTGTTGAGGATTTTATGCCCGCCTCATCACCCTTATGCTCACTAATTAATGTTGATTTATAATTTTTATTATCAGACCATTTTAGATACATTCTCCTCAACATATCTGCCCAATCTTGACTTTCAGTACCTCCAGCGCCAGCATGAACTTCTATATAACAATCAAAAGAGTCAGACTCATTTGATAAAAAACAATTGATTTCATTTTTTTTCGCTAATTTTCTTAAATTCTTGATACTTTCTAAAACCTCATTTTGAATGTTTGTGTTATTTTCTTCTAAAGCTAATTCATACAAATCTCCTAAATCTTTTAATTGGTTTAAAGAGCTTTTGTGAGAATTGATCAGGTCTTCATACAATTTTTTTTCTTTAAGTATTTTTTTTGAATTAGACTTATTTTGCCAAAAATCAGGATTAAGAATAGTTTTATTATGATTTTTTAATTTTAAATCTATCTTATTTTTATCAAAGATACTCCTTAACTCTTTGATTTATTTTTTCTATCTCTTTTTTATAATCTGTATATTTATGATCCATTAATAAAACTTTAATATATTATTCGTATCTAATCTATTGTTATTTGAATATAACACTTTGCCATCAATAACATTCTTGCTTTTATATGCTTCTAAAATTGTATCTTTAGATGAAAATTTTGCTTTTTGACCTGTTGTCGGGTCAATTACCATCATTGTAATTCCATCAGCAACTTTAAATGGTCGAGCGTCAGATTTTCTAATGGCTGATTCGATAAATTCCTTAAAAATTGGTAGTGCTGTTTTTGAACCAGTTTCAAATTTTCCTAGGGGTTGAGGATTATCCATACCCACATAAACTCCAATAACATAATTTGATGTGAACCCAATAAACCATGCATCAGTATTTTTATTAGTTGTTCCTGTTTTGCCTGCAAGATTCAAATTTAGATCTCTTAACTTTTTTCCTGTGCCTCTTTTTACGACACCTTCTAATAAAGAAGTAATTTGGTAGGCTGTTTGTGGAGAAAATATCTGTTCAAAATTATCTACTACATCAGGAAAATCTTTACCAGTATATGAAAGTTTATCACAATTTAAGCATGATCTATTTTCATTATTTAAAATTGTGTTTCCCTCACTATCCTGAACACGATCAATCAAAATCGGTGAAACTAATTTTCCTCCATTTACAAAAGCTGAGTACGCAGATGTGAGTTTTAACAAAGTTGTTTCGGCAGAACCCAGAGAAATAGATAAAAGCTCATCAGGATTTTCATAAATACCAAGATTTTTAGAAAACTCGGCAAGCTTATCTACACCTAGATTTTGCGCAATTCTTACTGTCATTAAATTTCGTGACTTTTCCAAACCAATTCGCAAAGTTGATGGTCCATAAAATTTTTTTCCATAATTTTCAGGCTTCCACAATTTTAAATCAGTTCCTTGATCTAAAACTAACGGTGCATCTAAAACTAATGAAGAAGGTGTATAATTATTTTCAAGAGCTAAAGCGTAAACAAATGGTTTAAATGCTGAACCTGGTTGTCGAAGAGCTTGAGAAGCTCTATTAAACTCGCTATATTTAAAACTAAATCCACCACTAAGAGCAACCACCCGCCCTGTGAAAGGATCCATTACAACTATACCACCATTTATTTTTGGTAATTGTTTAAGATTAAACTTATTATTTCTTATGTTTTTAACATAAATTATATCTCCCACTCTGAAAAGGTCATCTATTTCTTTTTTTGTCCATGAAATATTATTGTAATCAATAATACCTTTTATTTTATCTTTTGTTTCTATTTCTATAGAAAATTTAGAAATCTTTTTTATTATTGCAATTTTCCAATTAATTGAATTCTCTAAATCATATTTATCTAAACCAACAGACCAATTTTTAGAATATGATTTATTTAACAATGGACCACGCCAACCTTTGCGTTGATCATATTTGATTAATCCATTTCTTAAGGAGTTTGTTGCTATTTTTTGTAATTCTAGATTTATTGGAGTATTTATATTAAAGCCCTGATTATAAACTTTTTCATATGATAAAATTTCAATGATATTTTTTCTTACATCTTCAATATAATATTGAGCATCCTCTAAATAAACTCTTTTAGTTTTTTTTAATTGAATATTTTTTTTCTTTAAATTTTGATAATCTTTTTTTGTTATAAAGTTATTGTCTAATAAATTTTTTAACACCAAATCCCTTCTAAATTTTGCTAAGTCAATATTTCTATAAGGATTATATTTACTAGGGGCTTTAGGTAGCGCAGCCAATAAAGCTGCCTCTTCATAATCGAGTTCTTTTAACGATTTGTCAAAATATTCTAAACTTGCTGCAGCAACTCCGTAAGCCCCACTGCCAAGGTAAATTTGATTTAAATATAACTCGAGTATTCTCTCTTTTGATAGTGCTCTTTCAATTCTAAAAGCCAATATAGCCTCTTTAATTTTTCTATTTAAACTTACTTCATTTGTTAAAAGAAAGTTTTTTGCTACCTGTTGAGTTATTGTTGAGGCACCTTCTAATCTTTTTGAAGTAAGAGTATTTTTAATATTGTTTACAATCGCTCGTAAAATTCCTTTAGCATCGACTCCTGGATGAGAAAAAAAATTTTTATCTTCAGCAGATAAGAAAGCATTAATAACATTTTTAGGAATAGAGTCATAAGGAACAAAAATTCTCTTCTCTTTTGAAAAATCTGCAACTAAATCACCATTGCCAGAGTAAACCTTGCTTGAGACAGGAGGTTTGTAATTTTTTAAAAATTTGTAATCAGGTATATTGTTTGAAAAATTCCATAAAACACCTAAAACAATTATTGATGAAATTAATGAAAAACTAATAAAACCAATAAATAAATTCTTTAAAATTTTGCTCATTTTGTTTCCATTATATAAGGGAATTTGTTAAAGATAAGGCATAAGAATACAAACAAAATTTTAATAATTTATGAATCAATCAAAAAAAATGTTATGGAAAAAAATTTATATATCGATGCTTCGCATCCAAATGAGATTAGAATTGTACTCAAATCAGGTGAAAAAATTGAAGATTATGAGTATGAAGGCATAAAAAATAATCTAATTAAAAATAATATCTATTTAGGTAAGGTAAGTCGTATAGAACCTTCATTGCAAGCTGCGTTCGTTGATTTTGGGAGGGAGCGTCATGGCTTTTTATCTTTCAACGATATTCAATCTGATTATTATCAAATTCCACAAAGTGATTTGGAAAAAATAAAACAAGAAGAAGAAAGAGTCCGAGAGGAACTATCTAAAAAAGTTGAGGCTAAAGAGGAAGAAAATTTAGCTGAGGGCAAATTAGAAATAGAGGATCCCCTGGAAAAAAAGGATCCAATAGAGAAAAAGGATTCTGACGATAAGGAAAATTCAGAAAATGAAAAAGAAAAAAAATATGAAAGTAAATTTAGATTTAAAAGATACAAAATCCAAGAGGTAATAAAACCCAATCAAGTAATTTTAGTTCAAGTTATAAAAGATGAGCGTGGTCAAAAAGGTGCTGCTTTAAGCACGTTTATTTCTATTGCAGGGAAATATATAGTTTTAATGCCTAACACACCTAAAGGTGGAGGAATTTCTAGAAAAATTTTTAATCCTGCAGATCGGAAAAAAATAAGAAGTATTTTAAATGAAATTGAGATCCCAAAAGAAATGGGACTTATAGTAAGAACTGCTGGAAGTAACAAAACTAAAAATGAAATCAATCATGATTTGGATACACTTATTAATAACTGGAATCAAATTAAAGAAAATGCCTTAAGCTCAATAGCGCCTTCATTAATTCATCAAGAAAGTGAAATAATTAAAAGAACTTTAAGAGACATGTATGATGAAAATACAAAAAATATAATTATTGAAGGTAATGAAGGTTATAAAAAAGCTCAAAATTTTATGAAAATGATGATGCCTTCTCATGTAAAAAAAATAAAAAAATACAGAGGAAAAAAACCTTTATTTATTGAGGAAGGTATTGAACAGAAGTTAAATCAAATATTTGAAAGTGAAATAAAATTAAATTCAGGTGGTTACTTGGTAATTAATCCTACAGAGGCTTTAGTTTCCATTGATATTAACTCTGGAAGTTCAATAAAACAAAAAAATGTGGAGAGCACTGCTTTAGATACAAATCTTGAAGCAGCAGATGAAATAGCAAGACAAATAAAAATACGAGATTTGTCAGGACTTATCATTATAGATTTTATTGATATGCTTAGTTATGGTAACCGAAGACTAGTAGAAAGAAGACTAAAAGAAAAGTGTAGATCTGATCGAGCCAGAATTCAAATCGGAAGAATATCGAATTTTGGTCTTTTGGAAATGTCTCGACAGAGATTAAGAGAAAGTGCAGTCAAATGGAATATCAAATTAACAGATGAGTCTTTTGCATTAAAAATTCTTAAATTAGTTGAATTAAAAGCAGTTTTAAATAAAGCTAAATTTGTAGATTTAAAGGTTTGTAAAAAAATTTCCGATTTTCTAAAAGAAAATTTTATAGAAGATCTTACTTACTTTGAAAAAAAAAATAAAATGAAAATTGATATAATATCTGATAATAGTTTAATAATTCCTGAATATATTATTGATATTAAAAATAAATCTAAGAAAACTATTGAACTTATTGAACAATTTGAAAAATTAAAAAATCTTGAAGAGCAAAAAGTTAACAACGTCATTGAATTAAAAGACAAAAAGAAATTTAAAAAGAAAACTTTTAGAAAAAAAAAATTTTATAAGAAAACTAGATAATTCCTGACTTTGGAGAAGATGGATTTCCGTATAATGTTTTTTTTATCCTACCAGACAAGTATGATTGACGGCCAGCAATTACAGCATTCTTAAATGCCAAAGCCATTTGAAATGGTTTTTTTGCTTTTGCAATTGCAGTGTTTACTAAAACCCCATCGCATCCTAGTTCCATAGCTATGGCGGCATCTGAAGCTTGTCCTAATCCAGCATCAATAATTAATGGTAATTTTGTTTGCTTCCTAATTATCTTAATATTAATCTCATTAATTATACCCAGACCAGATCCTATTGGAGCAGCTAAAGGCATTATTGCACAAGCACCGGCATCCTCCAATCTTTTTGCCATCAAAGGATCGTCATTACAATAGACCATCACTTTAAATCCCTCCTTAGTTAATTGTTCAGTTGATTTAAGTGTTTCAATCATTTCTGGGAACAAGTTTTTTTTATCTCCTAAAACTTCTAGTTTAACTAATTTCCACCCACCTATCTCTCGTGCTAATCTTAAAGTTCTTAATGCATCCTTTGAATTAAAACAGCCAGCAGTGTTGGGTAGGTAGGTAATTTTTTTAGGATCAATATAATCCATTAACAATGGTTTTTTTTTATCAGTAATATTTACTCTTCGAACAGCAACTGTGACTATTTCTGCTCCAGATAAATTGATTGCTTTAGCACACTCCTGCATATTTTTATACTTACCAGTTCCAACAATAAGTCTAGAGCTAAAATTTTTCTTAGAAATAACAAATTTGTCTTTTTTCAATTTTAACCACCTCCAATGAAATGAACTATTTCTATTTTATCATTATTTTTAAGTTTGATGCTTTTTATTTTTTTTTTATCCACTATTTCTTGATTTAATTCAATAGCTACTTTTGTTAGTGGAATTTTGTTTATTTTAACAATATAGAATAGTGTTGAATTATTCTTAATAGTTTTTAATTTTCCATTTAATTTTATTTTTATTTTTTTTTTCATCGTATATAAAAGCTGAATGAATAATAAAATAATTATTATTAATGGTCCAAATATTAATCTATTAGGTGAGAGAGAACAATCACAATATGGATCAATCACTTTTGATAAACTTAAAGAAGAATGTTTGGCAAAATCAAAAGAATTAGGACTTTTGACTGAATTTGCACAATCAAATGTGGAGGGGGAATTGGTTAATATAATACAAGATGCTAGAAAAAAATTTGATGGGATAATAATTAATGCTGCTGCGTTTACTCACACCTCAATTGCAATTAGAGATGCTTTAGAAATTTTTAAAAAACCTATTATTGAATTACATATTTCAAATATCTATAAACGTGAAGAATTTAGAAAAAAATCTTTAATAAGTGACGTGGTTACTGGTGGAATATTTGGCCTTAATGCTGATGGTTATATTTTAGCCATAATTTCAATGCAAAAGCTAATCCAAAATGAAAATAGATAAAAAAATAATAAAAGAGTTAAGTGATTATTTGGATGAATTTAATCTTACTGAGCTGGAATACACTGAAAAAGATACCAAAATAAAAGTCTCCAAAAATAATATTTCTGTTAATAATCAAACAAATCAAACATTGTCTAAAGATATAAGCTCAAATAATAATATAGAAAGTCAAAATAATATATCTGGTATTGAAGTTACATCACCAATTATTGGCACTGCTTACCATGCCCCTGAGCCTGGAGCTAAAAAATTTGTAGAGGTTGGAAAGAAAATAAAAAAAGGCGACACTATTATGATTGTAGAGGCTATGAAAACTATGAATCATGTGCCCTCAAGTTCTGATGGAATAGTAAAAAAGATACTTGTAGCTGATGGTCAACCTGTTGAGTTTGGTCAAACTCTTATCATTCTAGAATAATGTTTAAAAAAATTTTGATTGCAAATCGTGGGGAAATTGCAGTTAGAATTATAAGAGCATGTAAAGAATGGGGAATTTCCACTGTTGCTGTTCATTCTGACGTAGATAGAGAAAGTATGCATGTTAAATTAGCAGATGAAAGTGTTTGTATAGGCTCTCATCAACCTGCTAATAGTTATTTAAATATTCCTGCACTTTTATCAGCTATAGATTTAACTAATGCTGAGGCAGTTCATCCCGGTTATGGTTTTTTATCTGAAAATGCAAACTTTGCAAAAATACTTGAAGAGAATAAAATCAAATTTATTGGTGCTTCTGCAAAACATATAGAAATGATGGGAGATAAAATTCAAGCAAAAAAAATTGCAAAAGAAAATGGATTACCTGTTATAGAGGGGTCTGAAGGTGGTGTTCAGGATGTGACTGCAGCAAAAGAGTTGTGTAAAAAAATTGGTTTCCCGGTTTTAATTAAAGCCTCTGGAGGTGGAGGAGGAAAAGGTATGAAAATTGTTCAAAAAGAGGGGGATTTTGAGACACTGTTTTCTACAGCAAAATCTGAGGCAAAAAAATATTTTGGTAATGATGAAGTTTATATCGAGAAATTTTTTCAAAATCCAAGACATATAGAAGTTCAAATTTTAGCTGGAAAAAATGCAACAATTCATTTGCATGAAAGAGATTGTTCTGTTCAGAGAAGACATCAAAAATTAATTGAAGAAACCCCAAGTCCAGTTTTAAATGATGAAATAAGGGAAGATTTATTCAACAAAACTGTAAATATGGTTAGAAAAATTGGTTATCAAGGAGCTGGTACAGTAGAATTCATATATGAAGATGGAAAATTTTATTTTTTAGAGATGAATACAAGAGTTCAGGTCGAACATCCTGTCACAGAAATGGTTACAGGAATAGATATAATTAAAGAACAAATATGGATTGCTTTTACTGGTGAAACAGCGCTTAAACAATCAGATATAAATCCTAGAGGCCATGCCATTGAATGTAGAATAAATGCTGAAGATCCTAAAAAAAATTTCCAGCCATCACCGGGTACTATTGGTATGTGTCATCAACCATCGGGTTTTAGAACAAGAGTAGATGGAGCAATTTTTCAAGGTTATAAAGTAACTCCGTACTATGACAGTATGATATGTAAATTAATTTGTCATGGTAGAAATAGAAGTGAAGCAATACAAAGAATGAATAGATCATTGGATGAATTTGTTATTGAAGGCATTACAACAACTATTCCTTTACATAAAAAACTTCTAAATCATCAAAAATTTATTAATTCTAACTTTAATGTGAGTTGGCTTGATAATGAAAAGTTAGTTTAATAACAACTTACCAAACGAATATCATACACAGGGTGATCAAATGGTGTTATAGATGGACTTGATGAAAACATCCAGTTGTTAAAAACAAATACATCATCTTTATTCTTATTAGTAAGATCCCTGACTTGTATATAAGCTGTAATTTCTGGGTTATCATCAAATTTAGCATTTTTACATTTCATGCTTTTAATAAGAAGATCTTTATGTCTTTTTACTTCTCCATTTTTAAGTTTTACTAAAATATTTTTTGAAGAAATTTTATCTAAAATTTTTATATTAGTGTAATTACCCTCCAAATTTTGCTCAGAATGCACAAAAAAAGGAAGGATAAAAAATAAAAAAATTAATAAATTTAATTTAGTCCTTCCACGACTTATATTTTTTTTGAATAACATCTTTATTTTTATTGGGATAATAAGCTGAGTCTGTACCAGTTAGATTCTCTTGATGAGGTTTTTGCCAATCATATTTTTTAAGTTCGTGATTATTTTCTATTTTATTATGAGTGAAATGCATCCAAGAATACCACTCAACAGGTATTTTTGATGCATCAATTTCTGCAGCATAAATCACCCATCTTTTTCCATTTTTGGATTCATAATATTTATTTCCTAAATGATCTGTTCCCACTAATTTACCAAATAAGATTGTTTTTAATCTAGTTCCAAAAGTGTCTCGATTCCACCAAGTGAAAATTTTCTTTATAAATGTCAACATATTAAATTTTTTATTTTCAATTTAAAATTGTATAAATTAAATTAGACTAAAATTTGTTTTTGTATATAAATAAATTGATTCATTATTCAAATAAAATTTAAAATAATAACTGAGGTTCGATGGCAAAATATTTAGTTGAAACATATTACACTTGTACTTTTAAAGTGAATCATTATTTAGACGACATTAATGAAACTGAGCTCAAAAATTTAGAGAAACGTGACGATGGTAAATTTGAAGTCCTGGACGTAAAACTTGATAATAGAAAAACCAAAAGCTTAGATCCAAATAATAAAAAAATTGTTGAAAATAAGAAAATTGATGTGATTACCACAAATAGCCAATCATCATCAAAAAATTTAGAGAATATAATTAAGTCAAATAATAATAATTCCGATAATTCAGGAAAAAGAATTAGTATGCCAGATAGAAGAAAAGGGTACATCCAAAAAGCAACTATCGGTGATCATAAAGTATATTTACATACTGGTGAATACGAAGATGGAAAAATTGGAGAAATTTTTATTGATACAAGCAAAGAGGGTGAATTAGTTAAAGCCCTAATGAACAATTTTGCTATAGCAGTGTCCTTAGGTCTACAATATGGAGTTCCACTGGATGAATTTATAAGTGCTTTTGTTGGTACAAAATTTGAACCTTCCGGTAAAGTTCATGGAAACGATAGAATTTTAACTGCAACATCAATTCTAGATTATATTTTTAGAGAATTAGCGATTTCTTATCAAAATAGAGAAGATTTAGCTCATACACCTTCAATTGGTAATTCAGAAATTTCAAATATTGATGAGCAAAACTCAGATGATCAAAATCAACTTTTGAAAATAGTAAAAGATATTACTAGTAAAGGTTTTGTAAGAAATAACTATAAGAAAAATTTAGTGGATTTATCAGATGTAAAGATAAATCTTAAAGGTAAAAAATAATCTATTTTTTTACTTTAAGAGCTAGATTGAGCTCCTTTAATTGTTTCTCATCTATTGATGAAGGAGCATTCATCATTAAATCTTGTGCGTTTTGATTCATGGGAAACATAGTTACTTCCCTAATATTTTTTTCGTTTGCCAAAAGCATTATTATTCTATCAATTCCAGGAGCAATTCCCCCATGCGGTGGTGCACCATAGCTTAAAGCATTAATCATCCCACTAAATTTTTCGTCGACTTGACCTTTATCATAACCGGCAATAGCGAATAATTTATACATAAGTTCAGGAATATGATTTCTTATAGCACCAGATGAAAGTTCAATCCCATTACATACTATATCGTACTGATAGGCTAACATATCCAAAGGTTTTTCAAAATTAAGTTTTTTAATATCTCCTTGCGGCATCGAAAAAGGATTATGACTAAATTCAATTTTATTTGTTTGATCATTTTTTTCAAACATTGGATAATCAACTACCCAACAAAATGCAAAAACATTATCATCTATTAAATTTAAGTCTTTTGCAATTTTATCTCTAGCCAAACTAGTAATTCGCTCTAAATCCTTTTTTTTACTACAAGCCATAAATATACTATCTCCAACTTTTGCGCCTGTTTTTTTCATGATTTCCTCTAAAGACTCTTTTGAAAAAAATTTACCCACTGGCCCTTTTGCAGAAATCCCATTTTCAATAGTGAAATAAGCTAGACCAGAAGCTCCCTCATCTTTAGCCCATCTATCAATATTATCAAAAAAGCTTCTTGGTTTATCTTTCGTATTCTGAGTAACAATACATCTTACATTTGAGCCGGACTTGACAAGTTTTTTAAAGATATCAAAAGAAACATCCTCTCTTGTAAAAGTTTCTGTTATGTCCTCAATTATCAGTGGATTTCTAAGATCAGGTTTATCACTTCCATACTTTAAAAGAGCATCTCTATAGGTAATTCTTGGAAATTTTTCTGTTATGATTTTTTTTTTTGAGAATTTTTTAAAGGTGTTAACTAATAATTGTTCAACGACTTTGAAAACATCCTCTTGCTCAACAAAAGACATCTCTAAATCTAACTGATAAAACTCTCCCGGACTTCGATCAGCACGAGCATCTTCATCTCTAAAACATGGGGCGATTTGAAAATATTTATCAAAACCTGAAACCATTATGAGTTGCTTAAATTGTTGCGGTGCCTGCGGCAAAGCATAAAACTTACCTGGATTCAATCTACTTGGTACAAGAAAATCTCTAGCTCCCTCAGGACTAGATGAAGTTAATATTGGTGTTTGAAACTCTAAAAAACCAAATTTATTCATTTCATTTCTGATAAACGAAATAACTTTTGATCTCAAAATAATATTTTCATGAATTTTTTTTCTTCTTAAATCTAAATATCTATATTTTAATCTGATTTCTTCAGAATATTCTTGATCACTAAAAACAGGCATTGGCAATTCTTTGCACTTACCTAAAACAACGAAATTTTCGATAGTGACTTCAATCTCTCCTGTTTCTATCTCTTTATTGATTGTATCAGTTGATCTATCAACTACTTTACCCTCTACACTAATAACTGTTTCAAGTTGTAATTTTTCTAAATCTTTAAAGTTTTTATTTTCTTTATCTACTATACATTGTGTGATGCCATAGTTATCACGTAAATCTAAAAATAAGAGATTTCCATGATCACGCTTCTTATTAATCCAACCTGAAAGTAAAATATTACTACCGACATTTTTTTTTCTAAGTTCGTTACAATTGTGGCTTCTATATTTATTCAATTATTCTCCCAATACCTCTTTAATTGTACTTAAATTTATAGATCTTTTTTTTTTTAAACTTACTTCGTCGATTTTATATATAAAATCAACTATTTTTCCATATGATCTATCAATTCTTTTAATAATATAGTCAATTAATTTTTTATCTATTGATATTTGACGATCAGATAAATTTTTTAAAATTAAAGCGAATAAGAGTTCATCATCAGGTTTATCAATATTTTGAAGTAAGAAATTTTTTGTTCTTGATTTTAAATCATTCAACTTAAAATCAATATTTACAATGGAACTTTCAGAGGTAACTATTAAATATTTGTTATCTTGTTCAACTATATTACATAGAGTAAAAAATAAATTTTCATTTATCTTTTCAGACACATTTTCTAAAATAATATTTTGGAAGATTTTTATTTTTTTAAAATCATTATCACATAATAAATTAGCTTCAATTTTAGTTCCTTTATATTTTTTTAAAAAAATATTTATTAAATGTGTCTTTCCAGAAAATTTTTCACCACTAATATTGAGAAAATTTTTTTCCCATTTAGGCCATTTATTTAATAAATCAAATATTTGCTTATTACTTTTTGATACATAAAAATCATCTTCTTTAAAATTTCCATCATAATTAAATCTGATAATTTCTTGATCTATATCTTTCATTGTAAAATCCATGTCTTATTCTGAGTGTTAAAAACAAAATTTTTATCTTTCATTAATTTTAAAAATATATTTGGGGTACCATTAAAAATAATTTGATAATAGATATGGTTTTTATCAAATTTTAAAACAAAATAATCATATACTAAATTTATTTCATTTAATATTTTTTCAAAATTTGAAACTTTCAGATTATCATTAGAATCTAATTTGACAAATATTGGCAGTTTAATAGAAGTATTTATTCTATTAAAAATTTTCCAATGATCTTCATAAATTATTTTTAATTTATCTATTAAATTTGTAATATCTTCTTCATCATCAAAATTTATGTCAGAAAATGAAAGATTTTTTAAAACTACTTTATTCTCGATTGTTATTCTTGATAAAATTCTTACATTATTATTATTTTTAAAAACTAAAGTTACAATTGAGTCAGCTAAATTATATTTCCTAGTAATCTCTTCAAAATTATATTTTTCGATTGTCTCGTAATTTTTTTTTATGAGATTTAAATCTTCTAGATCTTCAGTCGGCAAAAGATACTCCAGAAGATGTGATTTTTTTTTATACTTATTCCAATTGTTAAATAAGTTATTTTCTGAAAAGGCTATTAAATCGTCTTTTTTTTCCTCTATTATAATCGGAAACAATAAAAATTTTTTTCTATTCGGCACAGATGGGAATACATTTTTATTTTCTAAGTAATTGAAAATTTTTTTTTTGTTAAAAGTGACACCCAAATTTACATAATAAGCCTCATCAATAAACTTTTCCTCTTTTACAGAAAAAGACTCTATCATTCCTTTTATCTCGGCTAATTTTATTCCTTTAATTTTTTCTTGATCTGAAGAAACTGTAATAGATGAGATTAATCTAGAAAAAGCTTTAATAAAACCATCATCTATAACCTTATTTTTATCAAAATTTATTTCAAACGGCTTTGAAATTTCAATATTATTTACTTCGAAAGATTTTGCCTCAACTTTATCTGTGGAAAAAAAAAATATATTTAAAGATAGAAATACAAAAAAAATATATAAAAAATATGAAAAATTTTTAAATCTAATTATCATACTTTATAATAATGAATAAAAATCTATTAACATACAAAAAAAGTGGAGTTGATATTAAGGCTGCAGATAAGTTTATAAAATTCATATCTTCGATTTCATCAAAAAAAAAGGGCAAAAAAAAGTTTAATAATATAGGTGGTTTTGGTTCTATAACAAACATTCCCAACTATTTAAAAAATCCAAAAATTGTAGCATGCACTGATGGAGTTGGTACTAAAATAGAAATAGCAAATCTTTTAAAAAAATTTGATACTATTGGTATCGATTTGGTTGCTATGAGTGTAAATGATTTAATAGTCCAAGGTGCGACCCCCCTTTTTTTCTTAGATTATATTTCGATAAACAAAATTAATTTACCAAAACTAAAATCAATTATTAAAGGAATTGTTAAAGGATGTAATTTATCTGGTTGTGATTTAGTTGGTGGTGAAACAGCTGAAATGCCCGGTACATATGAAAAAAATAAATTTGATATTGCCGGTTTTGCAGTTGGATTAGTTGAACAAAAAAAAATTTTAAACAAAAATGATATCAAAGAAAATAACCTTATATTAGCAATTCCATCAAGTGGCTTACATTCAAATGGTTACTCATTAGTTAGAAATATTATTAAAAAAAAAAATATAGCAATCAATAAAAATATTTTTTTAAAAAAAGAGTTACTTAAACCTACAAAGATTTATGTTAAAGAAATTCTAAGTCTAATTAACAAGAAACTAATAAATGGTTGTGCCAATATTACTGGTGGAGGTTTACCAGACAATATCAAAAGAGTTATCCCAAATAATCTTTGTGCAGAAATTGATTTAGAAAAGATACAGCCACTTAAAATCTTTAAATGGTTAAAAAAAAATGATGTAAATGACTTCGAAATGTTACAAACTTTTAATTGTGGTGTTGGTTTTTGTTTAATTATAAATCCTAAAAATTTAAAAAAAATTAGTAAATATTTTTCTAAAGATTACAAACCTTATGTGATTGGCAAAATATCAAAAAATTCAAAAAAAATAAAATTGAATGGTAAAATTAATTGGTCCTAAAAAAGTAAGAACTGCGGTTTTTATTTCTGGCACAGGAAGTAATTTAAAAAGTCTAATAAAATTTTCTTTAAAAAAAGTTTCTCCAATTGAAGTTAATTTAATTGTTTCGAATAATGTCAAAGCAAAAGGGCTTAAATTTGCAAAACTATATAAGATTAAAAAAAAAGTTTATAATTATAAAGAAAAGAAAGTCTCAGAAAAAAGAATATTAAAAGACCTTAAGTTAAATGACATTAAACTAATATGTCTCGCGGGGTTTATGAAAATTTTATCTAAAGATTTTATAAGGAAGTTTAAAGGAAAAATTTTGAACATACATCCCTCTTTATTACCAAAATACAAAGGATTAAACACACACTATAGAGCAATTCAAAACAAAGAAAAATACTCAGGATGTACAGTGCATTTAGTAAACTCAAAACTTGACTCAGGAAAAATAATTCTTCAAAAAAAAGTTAAATTATCAAAAAAAGAAACACCCTCATCTCTTCAAAAGAAAATATTAAAACATGAACATATTTTATATCCAAGAGCTATAAGGAAGATATTTGTTAGTCTTTAAAGAAAAAATCAATTTCAATTTTTGCATTTTCAACACTATCAGAACCATGTACTGAGTTTTTATCTATAGAAATGCCATATTTTTTCCTGATTGTTCCTTCCTCAGCATCTTTAGGGTTAGTTGCTCCCATTAATTTTCTATTGTCAGCCACAGCGTTTTTTTTCTCAAGTATCATTGCAACAATAGGGCCTGATGATAGATATGAACATAAGTCATTATAAAACGGTTTCGTTTCATGAACTTTATAAAACTTTTCAGCCTCTGATTTTTCTATCTGAATTTTTTTTTCTTTAAATATGTTAAATCCGTTTTTTATAAACAATTGTTTGATTTCATTATCCAGGTTTCTTTCTACTGCATCTGGTTTAATTATTGATAAAGTTTGTTCAGTGTCACTCATAATAATCTTCAATTAGTTGATTTAATAATCTAACTCCAAATCCAGTTGCACCCTCAGAGTTTAAGGCACCTCCATATTTTGAAAATGCCATACCTGCAATATCTAAATGTGCCCAAGGTGTTTTATTAAGAATGAATCTCTGTAAAAATTGTGCTGCTGTAGTTGAGCCAGCCCCTCCAACATAATTAATATTTTGCATATCAGCATTTTTAGAATCTATTAATTTATCATAGTTTCTATCAAGTGGCATTCTCCATACCCTTTCTCCAACTTTCTGACCTACATCAAACAATTGTTTGGACAACTTATCGTTATTTGAAAAAAGTCCTGCAAATTCAGAACCTAAAGAAACTATAATTGCTCCTGTTAAAGTTGCTAAATCAACAATAAATTCAGGCTTATATTTTTTTTCTGTATAGGTAAGCGCATCTGCTAAAACTAATCTTCCTTCAGCATCTGTATTCAAAACTTCGATTGTCTTACCACTATAAGATTTCACTATATCACCAGGTCTTTGGGCGTTACCACCTGGCATATTTTCTACTAAACCAACAACTCCAATTGCATTTATCTTTGCTTTCCTTAATGCAAGATTTTTCATCAAACCTACAACAACTGCAGAACCAGCCATATCATAAGTCATATCTTCCATAAATTTTGCAGGCTTAAGAGAAATACCGCCGGTATCAAAACATACTCCTTTTCCAACAAATGCTAAGGGTTTCTTTTTTGATCTTGAGCCTTTCCACTCTAAAGTAACAAGATAAGATCCTCTTATGCTACCTTGTCCTACGCCTAGAAGTGCATTCATACCAAGCTTTTTTAACTTTTTCTTGTCAAAAACATTTACTTTAAGACCAAATTTTCTAAGCTGTAATAATCTTTTTGCATACTCATCTGGATGAAGGATATTTCCTGGTTCTGAAACAAGATCTTTTGTTAAATTTGTACCTTCAATTAGTGACCTATACTTCTTATTTCTATTGAATTGGAAAGTTTTGTTTTTGTTTAAGACCTCTATATCAAATTTTTTTTCTTTTCTTTTAGATTTATATTTATTAAATTCGTATGATTTTAATCGAAGACCTTGTGCGAATTGATCAAAAAAGAATTTATTTTTAGGAAAAGTGCTTTTTATATTTTGTTCATAAAAAGTTGTTTTTAAATACAAATTTGATTTTAAATACACATAAAATTCAGCTCCAATTTTTTCAATGTCAAATGGAGATTGACTATCTTTAACTTTTATCAAAATAACTTTTTGCGAAGCATTTATATCTAGTGATAAAAAATTCTTATCATTTAATTCATTTGAACTAAGTGACTGATTTATAAAACTAGAAAATTTAGATATTGGAAGTTTGCCTATATCATTTATTTTAAAATTTTTATTGGTAAAAAAAACATGATTTTTTACTGATTTTTGATTTAAACTATTTTTAACACTTATTTTTATTGACATTTTTTATATATATGTACTTTGGGTTGTATTTAAATTGAACTAATAGTTGAAAATATATAAATGTATTTTGATAGATTTCAATGAAAAAAATATTATTTCGAAAACTTCTTTTTGATTGTCTAATATTTTTTACGATAACTCTTTTTTCTTCAAGCCTAATAATATGGGTATTTCAGGCTGTTAATTTTCTGGATATAATAGTTGAGGATGGACGAAATTATTTAGTTTATTTGAATTTTTCCCTATTAAATTTTCCAAAAGTAATAACTAAATTGGTTCCATTTGTATTATTTTTAAGCTTTCTTTATATAATTGGGAAATATGAATTTAAAAATGAATTAATTATTTTTTGGAACTTTGGAATAAATAAAATTGAACTTATAAATTTTTTTATAAAATTTTCTTTTTTCATAATGTTGTTTCAAATATTTCTTACAGCTGTTATTGTACCAAAAAGTCAAGACCTAGCTAGATCATTCTTAAGATCATCATCAATTAATTATTTGGAAAATTTTATCAAACCAAGGATATTTAATGACGCTGTAAAAGATTTAACAATTTATAGTAATTCAAAAGATGAATTTGGAAATTTAAAAGAAATTTATCTAAAAAAAGGATCTGGAGAAAATTTTCAAATAACTTTTGCAAAAGAGGGAAGATTTAAACAGATAGGTAAAAATCAATTTTTAGAATTGAATTTTGGAGAGACAATTAGTGTAATAAACAACAAAATTACAAATTTTAAATTTAAAAAAACTGATTTTAATTTAAATAATTTCGACGATAATTTAACTACTTACAAAAAAACCCAAGAGGTAGCCACAATAGATCTTATTAAATGTTACCATAACTTAATGAATTTCAGCATTCTCAAAATTGACAAGAATTTTAAAGTTGAAAATTGTAAGGTTGATAATATTGATAACATAATTAAGGAGTTATATAAAAGATTAATAATCCCATTGTATATTCCTGTATTAATACTCGTGTCTTTGTTGCTAATATTTAAATCCAAAGAGAATACAAATTATTCAAGATACAGAGCCCTGATTTTTTTAATCGGTTTTAGCACAATTATTCTTTCAGAAATGACAATAAGATTAATTAATGCAGATTTTATAAAAAATATTAAATTTTTCATTATACCTATAATTTTACTTATAAGTCTTTATTCAAATTACTTAATGCAATTTAAGAATATAAAAAAAACAAAATGAATACATACACAAAATTCTTAATTAGAACTTACATAATGTCTTTCTTAAATGTTTTTTTTATCTTTTTTTGTCTAATATATATACTTAATCTACTGACAGAGTTGGAATTTTTTAAAAAGTTTGATGTTAATGCTTATTTTCCACTTTATTTATCCCTTATAAATACACCAATGTTTGTTTTTGAGATGTTTCCGTTTATTTTTTTAATTTCAACACAATTTTTTTTTAATACTCTTTTTACAGACAATGAGATGAACATTTTTAAATACTCTGGGCTTAAAAATACAAAAATATTTTCTATCCTAGCTGTAACAACATTTTTTATTGGTATTATAATAGTTTCTATTTTTTATAATTTATCCTCTAATTTAAAAAATTTATATTTAGGATTAAAATCAAATTATACTGAGGATAAAAAATATCTGGCAGTAATCACAAACAATGGTTTATGGATTAAAGACATATATGAAGAGAATATATTAATGATAAATGCTAGCTCATTTAATAATAATGAACTTATTAATACTTATATTTCCGAATTTGATAAGGATTTCAAAATTATAAGAAATATTAAAAGTCGAAAAGTTGATATTACTAACAAGGAATGGATAATAAAAGATGCTGAAATTTATATTCAAAATAGTAAAAAAACTGTTAATAACCTCAAATTTAGAACTAATTTTGATTATAAATTAATACAAAACCTATTTTCAAATATGTCCTCTTTATCCTTCATTGAATTACTTGAAATGAGAAAAAATTACAAAAAACTTAATTATTCCTTAACGGAAATAGATCAACAATTGTTGAAATTGATCTTTTTTCCTTTTTATTTCATTTTGATGTTTATTTTTGCTGCAATAATTATGATGAATACAAAAACTTTTAAAAGCAAAAGTCTAAAAATCACTATTGGTCTTTTTTTGTCAGTAATAATTTACTATATCAATAATTTTTTTTATATTCTTGGTACTTCTGAAAAAATAAATGTACTAAGTTCTATCATAATACCACTAATAATTCTATCAAGTATAAATTTTTTGTTCATGAGAAACATAGATGATAAATAAAACTTTAATATTCTTTTCAATTTTATTTCATTTAATTTCATTTAATCTTTATGCTAACGAGCAACTTAGTTTTGATGTGACTGAAATAGAAATATTAGATGGAGGGGATAGAATAATTGGTAAAAATAGAGGTGTTATAAAATCTAATGATGGAATAGTTATTGAGGCAGATGAATTTGAATTTAATAAAATCAAAAATATTCTTCAGGCTAAAGGAAATATATTAATTGAAGACGAAATAAATAAATACAATTTTTCAGCACAGAATATCATATATAATATTAATGAGGAGAGGATAGAGCTTAAAGGAAAAGCAGAAGCATCGATTGATAATAATTATAAATTTAGCTCTCAAAATATCATTATTCTGAGAAATGACATGATAATCAGTTCTGATTTAGGAGTAACAATTTTAGATAATATTAATCAGACAAGATACGAAATTGGAAAATTCAGTTACTCACTTAAAGAAGAAACATTAAAAGGTGAAAAAATTTTTATTCATACAAAATATAACCAGCCCTTCAGTGATAAATATTTTTTTAAAAGTGGAATTTTTAATCTTAAAAATCAAAGTTATATTGCCCAAGACATAAATATAAATTTTAAAAAAGATTTATTTGGTAATAAAAATAATGATCCAAGATTTAAAGGACTTTCTTCTTCAAGTAAAGATGGTATCACAACAATAAATAAAGGTGTGTTCACTAGTTGTAAAAAAAATGATAGCTGTCCACCATGGACTATTCAAGCTGATAAAATTACCTACGACCAAAATAAAAAACAAATTAATTATGATAATGCTTTTGTAAAAATTTATGATATTCCTGTTTTATATTTTCCAAAATTTTTTCATCCAGGTCCATCAGTCAAAAGACAAACGGGTTTTTTGGTACCTCATATAAATAATTCAAATATTTTAGGCTCTTCTTTGCAAATACCATATTTTTATGCTCTCTCAAATAATCAAGACTTTACATTTAAACCGACACTTTTTGATAAAAATATTTTTATGTTTCAAAATGAATATAGACAACAAAATAAAAATTCATATTTTATTGCTGATCTTAATATTGTGGATAACTATAAATCAAAAAAATCAAAAGAAAAAAATACATTAACACATTTATTTTCAAAATTTCAGTTAGATTTAAATTTTGAAAGCTTTATCGAAAGTTCATTAGATTTTTCATTTCAAAAAGTAAATAATGATACATATCTGAAAGTCTTTGACACAAATTTAGTAAATACAGACCTAAAGCCTGACAACTTCGATACTTTAACTTCTGATATAGATTTAAATCTTGAAAATGAAAATTTTTCGTTAAATACAGGCTTCACTGCCTATGAAAATCTGTCAAAGCGTAATAGTGATCGTTATCAATACGTTTTACCCTACTACGATTTCTCAAGAAGTTTCTTTAAAAACAACAATTTTGCTTCTTTTAATTTTATTTCTCAAGGAGATAATATTTTAAAAGACACCAATAGTCTGAGATCTAGAATGATTAATAATTTAGATATTCAAAGTTATGGCTATTTTAGTGAAATTGGATTTAAAAATAATTTGAATTACTATCTTAAAAATACAATTTCAGCAGGTAAAAATAACACGGAGTATGATTCTAGTCCGCATGTAAAATTCATGAATATATTTGAGTTAGTTTCAAGTCTTCCACTTATTAGTATTGGTGATAACTACTCAAATTACCTGGATCCAAAAATATCTTTAAGAATTAATCCATCGAAAATGAAAAGTTACAAAAATGAAAATAGACAAATTAGAAATGATAACTTATTTGATATTAACAGACTAGGTCTAATCGATACACTTGAGTCTGGGAACAACTTAACTTTAGGATTAGATTTTAAAAGAGAAAATATTGATAATATTAATAAATATTTTGAATTTAAAATTGGTAAGGTTTTAAGGACAAAAACTAATAGCAACTTACCATCAAACAGTACACTTGATAAAAAGAACTCAAACTATTTTGGGAAAGTAACAAATACTCTTAATGATAACATTAATTTGAATTATGAATTTTCTATTAATCATGATCTAGATGAGATTCAATATAGTTCATTAAGTACGACTATTAAGAAAAATAATTTTGTCACTACTTTTAACTATATAGAGGAAGAAGGTGAGGTAGGGAGTGCAAACATTCTAGAAAATGTAACAACTTTTAATTTTAATGATCAAAATTTTATAACATTTAAGACAAGGGAAAATAAAGAAATAGATTTAACCGAATATTATGATCTAATATATGAATATAAGAATGATTGTCTTGTTGCAGGCGTAAAATATAACAAAACATTTTATAAAGATAGAGACTTAGAACCAAGTGAAGATTTTATGTTTAGCATAAAATTAGTTCCTTTGACTGCAGTAGAACAGAAATTTTCTAATTAACGAGATGTTTTTAAAAAAAAAATTAAAAGTATTTTCTATATTATTATCATTAGTATTTTACTTCCAAACTTTGAACGCTATTGAAAATAAAATATTATTTAAAATTGATAATGAGATAGTTACTACACTGGATATTTATGAAGAAATAAAATTTTTACAAGCATTTAATCCAGAAGTAAATAGTTTGGATGAAAAAGAGTTATTTGAAATTTCTAAAAATTCTATTCAAAAAAATATAATCAAAAAAATTGAATTGAATAAATTTGTTGAAGAATTAAAAGTTAATGACCAATTTCTTTCAAAACTAATTGTAAATAAATATTCTAAAATTGGAATAGATTCACTAGAAGAATTTGAGGCTTTTTTAAAGGAAAAAAATTTAGATGTTAAATTGATAAAAGAAAAATTTTATATAGAATTAATATGGAATGATTACATATATAAAAAATTTTATAATAAAGTTATTATTGATAAAGAAAAAATAAAAAAAGAAATATTAAGTAATCCTAAGCAAGAAAATCAAAGAGAACTTCTTCTTTCTGAGATAAACTTTAGTGTTACGAGCAAAATTGATTTTGAAAATAAATATAAAAAGATTCTTTCAGACCTTAAAAAAATAGGTTTCAAGAAAACTGCAATGATATATAGTAATTCTGAAACTGCATCTAATGGTGGGCTTATTGGATGGGTTAAAGAAGATAACTTAAATTTAACAATTAAAAAAATAATTTCTAATTTAAAAATTGGACAAGTTTCAAAACCAATCAGAACAACATCAGGATTTATTATCCTTAAAATTGAAGATGAGAAAGAATATTCAACTAGTTTTAATATAGATGAAAAAATTGAAGAAATTATAAAATATAAAACAAATGATCAACTTTCTCAATTTTCTAATATGTATTTTAATAAAATTAAAAAAAACTCAATTATAAATGACTTATAAACCTATAATTATAGTTGCAGGGGAACCAAATAGTATTTTTTCTGAAATCTTTTTTAAATCAATAAAGATTAAAAAATTTAAAAGTCCTATAATTTTAATTGCATCTTATAATTTAATAAAACTTCAGATGAAAAAATTAAATATAAGTAAAAAGATAAGATTAATTAGATTGTTAGATTTGAAAGATAAAAATTTAAATAATAAAAAAATAAATTTAATTGATGTAACTTTTAAACAAAAAAAAGCGTTTAATAAGATTTCAAATAAATCTAATAATTATATAAAAAAATCATTTGATATCGCGCTCAAAATTTTAAGTAAAAAAATTACTAATAAATTTATAAATGGTCCTATTTCTAAAAAATTTTTTTTGAAAAATAAATATTTAGGTATCACAGAATATTTAGCATCTAAAACGAAAACTAAAAATTTTGCAATGTTAATTTACAATAAAAAATTATCCGTATGTCCTTTAACAACTCATTTACCTATAAAAAAAGTTCATCAAAAAATTAACAAAAACATTATAAAAGAAAAAATTGAGTTAATTGATATTTTTTTTAAAAAACATTTGAAAAAGAAAGCTAAAATAGCAGTTACAGGTTTAAATCCACATTGTGAAAGTATTGATATTTTTAATGAGGATGAAAAAATTATTAAACCTACAATCAAAACCCTAAATAAATCAAATTTTAAAGTATCTGGACCATTTGCTGCTGATACAATTTTTTTAAAAAACAATAGAAAAAAATATAATGTAATTATTGGGATGTATCATGATCAGGTGTTAACACCTATTAAAACTTTATTTGAATATGATGCAATTAATATAACTTTAGGACTACCATTCTTTAGAATTTCTCCTGACCATGGTCCAAATGAAAAAATGATGGGAAAGAATAAATCCAATTCTTCAAGTTTACTTTCAGCGCTTACATTTTTAGATTTTAAAAAGTGATCAAACCAAAAAAAAGTTTAGGTCAAAATTTTTTAATAGATCAAAATATTTTAAAAAAAATTGTTTCATTAATAAAAATAGAAGATAAATTTGTACTTGAAGTTGGCCCAGGAACAGGAAATCTGACTTCTCATATTTTAGAAAATAATCCAAAAAAACTTATAGTAGTAGAAAAAGATAAATTCTTAGTAAATGATTTAAAGAAAAAATTTGAGAATAAAATAATAATAATAAATGATGATATTTTAAAAATTAATGAAAAAAAATTACATAATGAGAGGTTAATTGTTTTTGGAAATTTACCATATAATATTTCAACTGAGATATTAGCTAAATGGATAATAAATCTTGAAAATACAAATTTTTGGTTTGACTCTCTTATATTAATGTTTCAAAAGGAAGTTGCAGATAGAATTTTGTCCAAATTAAATTCATCAAACTATGGAAGATTAACAATTTTAGCTAATTGGAAATTAGAAATTGATAAAATCTGTGATATTAAACCTGGTAGTTTTTCTCCAAAACCTAAGGTTGATAGTTCGTTATTATTTTTTAAACCTAAAAAATTTTTCTATCAATTTAAAGACTCTAAAAACTTAGAAAAAATAACAAGAATCTTTTTTAATCAAAGAAGAAAAAAAATAAAAACACCTTTTAATATATTATTTAAAGGTAATGTTAACATCCTAAATAAACTAAATATAGATCTAAACTTAAGACCTCATAATTTGAGTCAAGATATTTATTATAAATTAACTGAAGAGTACGAAAAACTATGATGTCAGTTTTTCTATATGATTTCTGATAAAATCTTTATCATAATCTTTTGAACCTTTTTTTATTTCAGCTTGTATTAAGTTATAAATCTTTTCATAGCAATCATCTAAATTATTATTGATAACAACATAATCATAATTTATCCAATGCAATACGTCATGTTCAAATTGTTTCATTCTCTCATCAGCTATTAATTTATCTTTCATATCCCTATTAGATAGTCTCTCAAACAATACTTCTTTGCTTGGAGGTAAGATAAAAAAAGTTATTAATTTATAATCTAATTTTTTATTTTTGATTTGATCGGCGCCCTGCCAATCAATATCAAAAAGTACATTTTTTCCATTATCTAAATTATTTATGACCGGTGTTCTAGTTGAGCCATAAAAATTATTAAAGACTTTTGCGTATTCTAAAAATTCTTGATTTTTAATTAGCCTTTTAAACTCATCCTCACTAACAAAAAAATAATCCTTATTAGGGATTTCATTAGGTCTTGGCTTTCTTGTTGTGTGTGAAATAGAAATTTCGAAATTATCCAGTTTTGATAGTAAATTTACTAATGTAGTTTTTCCTGCTCCAGACGGAGAAGATAAGATTATCATTACCCCATCATTATCTATGGGCATTTAAAATCTAATTTGCTTTTCCTTCAATAAATTTTACAGCATCACCAACTGTTAAAATTTTTTCAGCTTCGCTATCAGAAATCTCAGAACCAAACTCTTCCTCGAAAGCCATAACTAACTCAACTGTGTCTAAACTATCTGCTCCTAAGTCGTCTATAAAACTTGACTCCTCTGTTACCTTAGCCTCATCAATACCTAGGTGATCAGCAACAATTTTTTTAACCTTACTTGAAACTTCTTCTGACATATTGATCCTTTTTTGTTTAAATTGTTAATAGTTTAAAAACCTGGTTTGTCAAGCCATATACATGCCTCCATTAATATGAATTGTTTCACCATTAATGTAATCTGATTGATCAGAGGCTAAAAAAAGAACTGCATTAGCAATATCTGAGGGCTCTCCTAACCTTGCAGATGGTATTTTTGATATGATTAATTCTTTAAACTTTGGATCCAACTTATCTGTCATGGCTGTTTTAATGAAACCGGGCGAGATACAATTAATATTAATATTCTTTTTGGCATACTCAATAGCTAAACTTTTTGACATAGCAACTATCCCCGCTTTTGATGCTGTATAGTTTGCCTGGCCTAAATTTCCAGTATGGCCAACAACAGATGTAATATTTACAATTTTTCCTGATTTATTTTTAAGCATCTTTTTAATAGCAAATTTACTCAAGAGGAAAGTAGATGTTAAATTTATATCAATTACTTTTCTCCACTCATCTAAGCTCATACGAATTGCTAAATTATCTTGGGTTAATCCCGCGTTATTAACAATACAATCTAGTTTGCCCCCAAGTTGTGTTGTGGCATTTTCGATAAATTCCTCAATTTTTTCACTTTTAGAAATGTCAAAAGTTAAAATCTTAACATTCTTAATGTTTGACTTTAATTCCTCTAATTTGTCAGTTTTTGTTCCTGTGGCTAATATATTTGCTTCAAACTCACTCAATTTTTTTACTATCGAGTTACCTATTCCACCTGATGCACCGGTTACAATGATATTCTTATTTCTTAAATTGATCATAACTTTAAATCTTTTATATCACTCTCGGAATTGATTGTATTAGTTTTTACGTTCTTATCTATCCTTTTTATTAAACCTGTTAGTACTTTTCCGGGTCCAATCTCAATGAAATGATTTACTCCATTATTAATCATATAATTTACACTTTCTCTCCATCTAACTCTATTTTCTATTTGGTCAATTAACAGCGTTTTTAGCTCATCCTTATTTAAAATTTTTTTTGCTGTAACATTTGATATCAACTTATTTTTCGACTCTTGAAAATTTAATTTTTGAATTTCATTTCTCATAATTTCAGTAGCATTGTTCATAAGTTGACAATGAAATGGGGCGCTTACTGGTAATTTCATATTTTTAATATTTTTTGATTTTAAAACATGGATTAATTTTTCTATGTCACTATTTCTTCCACTTAAAACAATCTGACCATCAGAATTATCATTTGCAATTTGTGCTATAAAATTATTTTTATTTACACTCAAAAGATCTTCAATTATTTCAATTTTTGAACCTAAAACAACCAACATACCACCCTCTCCTTTTGGGACTGCATTTTGCATTGCATCACCCCTAATTTTTAAGAGTTTAATAGTATCTGAAAAATTCAGATAATTGGCAGCACATAAAGCTGAATATTCTCCTAGTGAATGACCAGCAAAATATTTTGCATTATCAAGATCCATATTGAATTCTTTTTTCATTACCTGAAAAATTGAATAACTTATAAGAAATATTGCTGGCTGAGTATTTACAGTTAGATCTAATTCATCTTTGGGTCCCTCCAAAATTATTTTTGATAGACTAATGCTCAATGAATCGTCAGCCTCCTTAAAAAGATCTTTTACTAAATCATAATTATCAAAAAAATCTTTTCCCATTCCAATTGTTTGGGAACCTTGTCCTGGGAATACTACTGAAAACATCCAAAAAAACCTATATTTTTTATTGTTTTTGCTATTGTAATTAAAGATTTATAATAGTATATCCTCATTTTTTATTAAAGAAATTAGATGAACTTATACGAGCATACTATAATTGCAAGACAAGACACTTCCCCAAGTGAAATAAAACTATTGACCGAAAAATATTCAAGCATTATTGAAAAAAATGACGGTGAGATAGTAAAAACTGAAAATTGGGGTTTGTTAAATTTATCATATTTAATAAAAAAAAATAAAAAAGGAAGCTACATTCACTTTAAATTTAAAGGCAAAGGAAATGTAATTAGTGAACTAGAAAAGAATGAAGCAATTGATAAGAAATTGTTAAGATATTTAACTGTAAAGGTAAAACAATTTGACCTTGAAACAAATTTTTTTACAAAAAAAGATGAGTTTGAAAAAAAAGAAACTCCTAATAATTAATTATGCCTAAAAGACAAAGCGGAAATAAAAAAAATAAACAAAGTAATTTTGCAAAATTAAGTATTTTTCAACCAAATAAATATAAATTTAAGAAAAATTGCCCATTATCAGTCAAAGGCGCTCCAAAAATAGACTATAAAAACATTAAGTTATTAAAAAGATACGTATCGGAGAACGGCAAGATTCTTCCATCAAGAATAACTAATGTAAGTCAAAAAAAACAAAGAGAGTTATCTTTATCAATAAAAAGAGCACGAAATTTAGCTTTACTATAAATGAAAGTAATATTACTAGAAAATATCAAAAGAGTAGGATCTATAGGTGAAATTATAGATGTTAAGAGAGGTTTTGCCAGAAACTTTTTGATCGCTAATAAAAAAGCACTTTATGCATCAAAAGAAAATATAAATCAAGTTGAAAAAATAAAGGCACAATTGTCCAAAAAGGATAATGAAAAAAAACAAGAAGCAAAAAAGATAGCAGAAAAAATTAATAAAAAAGAATTCTTTGTAAAAAAACTTTCGACTGAAAATAAGGAGTTATATGGTTCGGTCAAGCCTACAGAAATTTCTAAAATTATCAAAGAGAATGAAAAATTAGATATAACACCATCAATGATTCAACCAGTTAAAGAAATAAAATCTCTTGGAAAATTTAAAGTAAAAGTGTCTTTACATTCTGAGATTGACGCAGAGATACATATTGTAGTTGAGTCGGCCGAGACTATTCAATAATTATACAATTTTTTCCCCAGTTAATATTTTAAATTTATTTTGAGTAAAATTGACATAAAATGAGTTGTGGAGAATAATCTATCAATAGTTAAAGAGAAATTTAAAGAATTACCAAATAATATTGAAGCTGAACAAGCGGTAATTGGCTCTATACTTGTTTCAAATGAAATTTTTGATGAAATTAATATTATTATAACCAATAATAACTTTTATGATCCAATGCATCAAAAGATTTTTGGAGCAATAGAAAGCTTAATCTACAAAGGATTGTTAGCTAATCCTATAACTTTAAAAAATTATTTTGAGGATGAAAAAGATGAATTAAATGTCCCAGAATATTTAGTTAAGATTACAAAATTTTCAACTTCTGTAAGACAAGCAATCGAATATTCAAAAATTATCTATGATATGTTTGTGCGAAGAGAACTTATAAAAATTTCTGAACAAACGATTGACGATGCAAAGTTAGGTAATCTTGATACAAGTGGACAACAAATCATTGAAAATTCAGAAAAAGAATTATTTAAATTAGCTGAAAAAGGATCTTTTAGTTCTTCTTTTATTAAATTTGATAAGGCATTAAAAGATACAATTGACATGGCCTCAGCTGCTTATAAAAATGATGAAGGTATAGTTGGAGTTCCTACTGGATTAAGAGATTTAGACGATAGATTAGGAGGATTGCACAAATCTGATTTGATTATTATTGCAGGAAGACCTGGTATGGGTAAAACAGCGCTAGCTACTAATATAGCTTTTAATGCATCTCAAAAACTACAAGAAAGTGGTAAAAAATCATCAATTGCTTTTTTTTCATTAGAAATGTCGTCTGAACAATTATCTACTAGAATTTTAGCAGAACAATCTAGAATTAAATCAAATGATATAAGAAGAGGTAAAATTTCTGATGAACAATTTGACAAATTTATAGAGACTTCAAAAAATATATCCGAACTTCCACTTTATATAGACGAAACACCAGCAATAACAATTGCGGCAATGAGTAATAGAGCACGAAGAATTAAAAGGACTCATGGTCTTGATATGATTATTGTTGATTACATTCAGTTAATGAGAGGAACCTTAAATTATAAAGATGGACGAGTTCAAGAAGTATCAGAAATTACTCAAGGTTTGAAAGCGATCGCAAAAGAATTATCAATACCTGTAGTTGCTCTTTCACAATTATCAAGACAAGTAGAACAGAGAGATAATAAAAAACCCCAATTATCTGATTTGAGAGAATCTGGCTCGATAGAGCAAGACGCCGATGTGGTAATGTTTGTATATAGAGAGTCTTATTATTTAGAAAATAAAGAACCAAAACCAGCAACTGTAGAGCATGCTGAATGGCAAGCAAAGATGAATGAGGTATCTAATCTAGCAGAATTAATTATTGGTAAACAAAGACATGGTCCAACTGGAAATGTATTTTTAGAGTTTGAGGCAATGTTTACTAAATTTAAAGATACTCAAATTAACTAAATTCCAATATAAAAGGGTAAAATGATTACCCAATTTTATCAAAATTTTATTCTTAAAAATCCCAAATTCATTTTAATAATCTTAATTATAGCCCTATTTACTTTTGGCTATTACTCTAAAGATTTTAAATTAGACGCCTCATCAGAGACATTACTAATTGAGGGAGATCCAGACCTTGAATATCTAAAAGAAATTACAAATAGGTATGGGTCAAAGGAATTTTTAATACTAACTTATACCCCTAACGAAGGAATGATCTCTAATGTTTCTATAAATAACCTTCTCAGTTTAAAATACAAAATTCAAAGTTTAAACTGGGTTCATAGTGTTATTACACTTTTAGATATCCCTTTATTAAATAATTCAGATGCACCTTTGCAAGAAAGATTAGAAAATTTTAAAACTTTAAAGGATGAAGATATAGATAAAGAAAGGGGATTTAATGAGATTTTAAGTAGCCCTGTATTTAGAAATTTTGTTATTAGCGAGGATGGTAAAACCTCTGGTATCATAGTTAATATCAAAGATAATAAATCAATAGAAAATATTTCTAATAAAACGAAAGAAGAAATTGAAGCTCATAAAGACTTTATAAAAAAACAAAATCATCAAAATATTCTTGAAATTAGAGATGTGATTAAAAGTTACAATAATATTGGAAAAATAAATCTAGGTGGAATTCCTATGATTGCCGACGATATGATGACATTTATTAAAAGTGATATTGTGGTTTTTGGATTTGGTGTTTTATTATTTATTATCGCAACATTATGGTTTGTATTTAGAAAACTAATTTGGATTATCGTTCCCATAAGTAGTTGTTTTTTTTCAGTAATAATCATGACAGGTTTGCTTGGGTTATTAGGGTGGAAAGTTACAGTTATTTCATCAAACTTCATTGCGTTAATGTTAATTTTAACAATGGCGATGAATATTCACATGAGTACAAGATTTTTACAAATTAAAGAAATTCATCCAAATAAAAAAATTATAGAGCTAATTACTTTAACAACTAATAAAATGTTTTGGCCAATTTTATATACTGCTTTAACAACTATAATTGCCTTTTTATCTTTAATCTTCAGTGAAATAAAACCAATTATTGATTTTGGTTGGATGATGACCTTGGGTTTGATTACATCATTTGTTATTACCTTTACATTACTTCCATCTCTAATTAACTTTATGCCTAAAGAAAAAATATTTCAAAAAAAACAAGAAGAGTCAAAAATTACCTCTTTCTTTGCACAAATTTCACTAAATAATCACAAAACAATTTTTACCCTAACTATTGTAGTTATCATTTTTAGTTTAATCGGTATAAGCAGACTAGAAGTTGAGAATAGTTTCATTAATTATTTCAGTAAAAAAACTGAAATTTATAAAGGAATGAAACTTATAGATGAAAAATTGGGTGGAACAACTCCACTTGAAGTAATTTTAAAGTTTCCAAAGAAAGAAAACAAGAAAACTGATGATGAAGATGATTTTGAAGATTGGGGAGATGAAGAAAATGAGAATGATGATAAATACTGGTTTACCAAAGATAAAATAGATAAAATTTCCTCTGTTCATAACTATCTAGATGATTTGCCTCAAGTTGGAAAAGTTTTATCATTTTCATCAATAATCGATGTAGCAACAATGCTAAATAATAATAAGCCCTTAGGAACATTAGAAATGGGTGTACTTTATTCAAAAATACCCGAAAGTATTAAGACTGAAATAGTTGATCCATATATTTCCATAAAAGACAATGAGGCAAGAATTAATCTAAGGATCATAGACTCCCAAGAAAATTTAAGGAGAAACGACCTAATAAAAAAAATTAATTATGACTTGAAAAATAAGTTGGGTTTAAAAGAAAGTGAGTACAAACTTGGTGGTGTTTTAATTTTATTTAATAACTTACTCCAAAGTCTTTTTAAATCTCAAATACTTACTTTAGGTTTAGTGATGATTGGAATATTTGGGATGTTCGTAG
>CACEKW010000006.1 GCA_902560185.1 uncultured Pelagibacteraceae bacterium
AAATAGAAAAAGATTAGTTGATGCGATAGATGAAGTCTCGACATGTGCTATATCAGGTGCAGTTGGAACCTTTGCCAATATCAATCCTAACGTAGAAAAACATGTTGCTAAAAAACTTGGCTTAAAAGTTGAACCAATTTCAACTCAAGTTATTCCAAGAGACAGACATGCTTTTTATTTTTCAGTTCTTGGTATTATTGCTGGTTCAATTGAGCGAGTGGCTATAGAAATCAGACATTTACAAAGAAGTGAGGTGTATGAATTACAAGAATTTTTTTCAAAAAAACAAAAAGGCTCATCTGCTATGCCACATAAAAAAAATCCTATTTTAAGTGAAAATTTAACGGGGCTTTCAAGAATGGTTAGAAGTATAGTAATTCCTGCGCTTGAAAATATAGCCTTATGGCATGAAAGAGATATTTCACATTCAAGTGTTGAGAGAAATATTGGTCCTGATGCTAATATAACTATTGATTTTGCATTAGTAAGATTAACAAATATTTTGGATAATATGATTGTTTATCCAAAAAAAATGCTAGAAAATTTAAACATAACTAAAGGTTTAATTTTTTCTCAAGAGTTAATGCTTGAACTTACAAAAACTGGTTTAACTAGAGAAAAATCATATCGGATGGTTCAAAATTTCTCAAAAAAATGTTTTGCTGAAAATTTAAATTTATTTGATGTAGTTCGATCTGACAAATATATAATGAGCAAAATTTCAATGAAGAAATTAAAATCAATATTTAGCTATTCAAAACACATGAAAAATGTCAATTTTATTTTTAGGAGAGTAATTAAATAATGAAAAAAGGGAAAAAACTATACGAAGGAAAAGCTAAAATTATTTATGCAACTTCTGACAAAAATCTTGTTATCCAATATTTCAAAGATGATGCAACGGCATTTAATAATCAAAAAAAAAGTACTATCGAGGGTAAAGGTGTACTTAATAATAGAATTTCAGAACATATACTCTCAAACCTAAATCAAATTGGAATTAAAAATCATTTGGTAAAAAGATTAAATATGAGAGAACAACTTGTAAAACTTGTGGATATTATTCCTATTGAGTTCATTGTAAGAAATATTGCAACTGGTTCTCTCACAAAACGATTGGGTATTGAGGATGGTACTGTACTTGAATATCCATTAATAGAGTATTGTCTCAAAGATGATAAATTAGGTGATCCAAACATTAGTAGAGAACACATTCTGGCGTTTAATTGGCTTAACGCTATTCAGCTTGATTTAATTGATGAAAATTTAAAACGATTGAATGATTTTTTACTTGGTTTATTTCGAGGTGTTGGAATTAAACTAGTAGATTTTAAAGTAGAGTTTGGCTTCACTCATGAGAGTGGAAAAAATAAGATTATTTTAGCAGATGAAATTAGCCCTGATACTTGTAGATTGTGGGACTCAATTACGGATAAAAAACTTGATAAAGATAGATTTAGAAAAGATTTAGGAGATTTGATACCAGCTTATACTGAGGTTGCAAAACGACTTGGTATTCTTCACGAACAATCAAATGTATCCGCTGTTAATGTAACAAAACTTTCTTCAATAAAAAAAAAGAGTAAATGAAAGTTTCCGCAATAATAACATTAAAAAAGGATGTTTTAGATCCACAGGGTAAAGTCATCCATCAAGCATTGGATGGAATGGGTTTTGAAAATATAAGTGAAGTAAGACAAGGTAAATATTTTGAAATAGATGTTAATGAAAATGATCCAAACAAAGCAAAAGCTGTTGTAGAAGAAATGTGCAAAAAACTTTTAGCTAATCTTGTAATCGAAAACTTTAAAATTATTGAAACACAATAATTAATGAAGTCATCTGTAATAACTTTTCCTGGCTCAAATTGTGATAGAGACATGGATGTTGCGCTCAAGAAATTTGGGTTCAACAATAAGATGGTTTGGCATGATGATAATGAACTCCCTAAAAGTGATTTAGTTGTACTTCCAGGTGGTTTTTCGTATGGGGATTACTTGAGATGCGGGAGTATGGCATCAAAGTCTAAGATTATGCAGTCAGTGATAAATTTTGCAAAATCTGGAGGATTAGTCATGGGAATTTGTAATGGATTTCAAATACTAGTTGAAACAGGTTTAGTGCCAGGAGTTTTGTTAAGAAATAAGTATTTGGAGTTTATATGTAAAAATGTCTTTGTAAAATTAGACAACAAAGAAAATACTTACTTTAAAAATCTTAATAAAGATATTTTGGAATTTCATATTGCTCATAATGAAGGAAATTATTTTTGTACCAAAGATCAATTGAAAGAAATTAAGGATAATAATCAAATAGCAATTTATTATTGTAATAAAGAAGGCAAAATAGAAGACCAATATAATCCAAATGGTTCAATTAAAAATATTGCAGGCATTTTTAATAAAGAAAAAAATGTATTAGGAATGATGCCCCATCCTGAGAGAATGATAGACCAAAGTTTATCTGGGGAAGATGGCTCAATTTTTTTCAAAAACCTTATTAATAATATCAAATAATGGAAGTTAATGAACAAATCGCTATAGATCATGGACTTAAGTCTGATGAATATAAAAAAATTTGTCAGTTACTCAAAAGAACTCCAAATATTACTGAACTTGGAATTTTTTCCGCTATGTGGAATGAACATTGTTCATATAAGTCGTCACGACTTCACCTTAAAAAACTACCAACCAAAGGAAAAAAAGTAATTCAAGGTCCAGGAGAAAATGCAGGTGTTATTGATATTGAAGATGGAGATGCAATCGTTTTTAAAATTGAAAGCCATAATCATCCTTCATTTATTGAACCATATCAAGGGGCTGCAACGGGTGTTGGGGGAATCATGAGAGATGTATTTACAATGGGAGCAAGACCTATAGCTAATTTGAATTCGATACATTTTGGATCTCCACAACATAAAAAAACAAAAAATCTCTTACGAGGAGTTGTACATGGTATTGGTGGCTACGGAAATTGTATGGGTGTGCCAACCATAGCTGGACAAACTTCTTTTGATAGTTCTTACAATGGAAACATTTTAGTCAACGCAATGACACTTGGCCTAGTTAAAAAAAATAAAATTTTTTATTCTAAGGCCGCAGGTTTAAATAAACCTGTGATTTACGTTGGTTCTAAGACTGGTAGAGATGGAATTCATGGTGCAAGTATGGCTTCAGCTAGTTTTGATGAAAAGATTGAAGAAAAGAAACCCACCGTACAGGTTGGTGATCCTTTTACAGAAAAACTTTTATTAGAGGCATGTTTAGAATTGATGTCAGGTGACTCTATTATTGCCATTCAAGATATGGGAGCTGCTGGTCTAACTTCGTCGAGTATTGAAATGGCATCAAAAGGAAATTTAGGCATTGAAATTGATTTAAATAAAGTCCCATGCAGAGAGACTAAAATGACTCCGTATGAAATCATGTTATCTGAAAGCCAAGAAAGAATGTTGATAGTTTTAGAAAATGGCAAAGAGGAAGTTGCAAAAAAAATATTTGATAAATGGAATTTAGACTTTGCGGTCATTGGAAAAACAACAAACTCAAAAAATATTGAATTATTTTTTAATCGAGAGCAAGTAGCAAAAATACCTGTCAATATTCTTGTTGAAAATTCTCCAATGTATGATCGTAAATGGAAAAAATCAAAGTTACCCAAAAAAAATAAAATTAAGAATGAAATTTTAAATAAATTAAAGATCAAAGATGTACTAAAGAAAATTTTATCTAATCAAAATATCTGTAGTAAAGAATGGATTTGGCAACAATATGATCATACAGTTATGGGTGACACTATTCAAAAACCAGGCGGAGATTCTGGTGTTGTAAGAGTACATGGAACAAACAAAGCTGTAGCAGCATCAGTGGACTCCTCTGCAGTATATTGTTGGGCCCACCCATTAACAGGAGGTAAACAAGTTGTTGCTGAAAGTTGGAGAAATTTAATTTCTGTTGGAGCAAAACCGATCGCTATCACCAATTGTTTAAATTTTGGAAGTCCTGAAAAAGAAGAGAACATGGGTGAATTTGTTGAGTGTGTTCAAGGGATTGGGGAAGCAAGTAAATATTTAAATTTCCCTGTGGTATCTGGCAATGTATCTTTTTACAACCAAACCAAAGAAGTTGGGATTAAACCAACTCCTTCGATTGGTGGAGTGGGTCTCATCAAAGATTATACAAAAATGATTTCGATGGATTTAAAAGAAATTGATAATTTAGTTTTAATCATTGGTAAAACTGAAGGACATATTGATCAAAGTTTATTTGCGAGAACAATTTTAGATGAAAAAAATGGTCCTCCACCAGAGGTAAATCTTTTTAATGAAAAAAATAATGGAGAAACAATATTAAATTTAATTGATAAAGGATATGTCAAAAGTGCTCACGACATATCTTTAGGAGGTCTATTAGTTGCTATAAGTAAAATGTGCATTAAAGGCAATAAGGGAATTAAGATTAGTAAGTCAAAGAATTTAATTAATGAAATTGAGTATTTTTTTGCAGAAGATCAAGGTAGATATTTAATAGAAGTAAATAAGGACGATTTAAAAGAAGTTACAAAAATTTTAAACAAAAACTCAGTGCATCATGAGGAATTAGGTATTATCACACAAAACGATATGATTATTAATGAAAAGACAAAAGTTACAATTGACGAATTGAAGTCTTATTATACAAATTGGTTATCAAAGTTTATGAGTTAAAAAATGGCAATGGATTTAAAAGAAATCGAAAAATATATCAAAGAAGCAATGCCAGATGCTGTAATAGATATTCAAGATCTGGCTGGAGATGGTAATCATTATTCAGCGACTATAACCTCTTCTCAATTTGCAGGTAAAAGTAAAATTGAACAACACAAAATGGTTTACAATTCGTTAAAAGGTAAGATGGGAAATGAACTACACGCTCTAGCAATTAAAACAAAGGAACAATAATGGATGATCAAACAAAAAATTTAATTCAAAATCACATTGATACTAATGATGTGTGCCTTTTTATGAAAGGTACTCCAGATCAACCACAATGTGGTTTTTCAATGACCGTTTCAAATATACTTAAAATGTTAGAAATAAATTTTAAGGGCGTAAATGTATTAGAAGATCAATCTTTGAGAAATGGAATTAAAGTATTCAGTGATTGGCCAACAATCCCACAACTTTATATTAAAAAAGAGTTTATAGGTGGATGTGATATCATTAAAGAAATGTATGAGAGTGGAGAATTAAAAAAAGTATTTGATGATAAAGGTATTAATTATAAAAAATAATTATTATCTAGAGTAATATTCAATTACTAAATTTGGCTCCATAACAACTGGGTACGGTACTTCCTCGAATTTTGGAATTCTAACAAACTTGAATTTTTTATTTTTTTCATCCATTTGAATGTATTCTGGAGCTTCTCTTTCTTTGCTTGCTAGAGCAATGTCGATTATTGCTAGTTGTTTTGACTTATCTCTAATTTCTATAGTGTCTTCTTCTCTAACAGAATAACTTGATATGTTTACTTTTTTTCCATTAACTTTTACATGTCCATGGTTGATTAATTGTCTTGCAGAAAAAATTGTAGTTGCAAACTTTGCTCTATAAATTACTGCATCCAATCTTCTTTCCAATAAACCAATTAAGTTTTCACTTGTATCACCTTTGAGCATGCTAGCCTTTTTATAAATATTTCGAAATTGTCTCTCATTAATATTTCCATAATAAGCTTTTAATTTTTGTTTAGCTTGTAACTGAATTCCGTAATCAGAAGGTTTTGAAGTTTTAGTCTGACCATGTTGTCCTGGTCCATAGGCTCTTGTATTAAATGGGCTTTTAGGTCTTCCCCAAAGATTTACTTTTAATCTTCTGTCAACTTTATGTTTAGAGTTTAATCTTTTTGTCATTTAATAGAGGGCTTTATAAACTTACTCATTATTTTGTCAATCAACGTTTTTTACCCAAACTTGCAAATACACCAGATAATATACGTGTTTCTTTATCAGATAAGTCCATTTTGTAAAAAATGTTTCTGAGGTTTTCTAGCATTTTTGGTCTCTTCTCTTTAGGTCTAAAAAAATTTATTTCATCTAAATTTTTAATGCAAAGGCTTAGCATTGATTGAATTTCTTTTTTACTTGCTGATTTTACCTTTTTTGATTTTTTAAATGGAATATTTTTTAATTTGATAAGACTAGCTACATATTGAGCAATTATGATTAAACTATGAGATAAATTTAAAGACTTGAAGTCAGGATTAGTAGGTATTTGTAAAGTGTAATTTGCATAACTCACCTCATTATTTGATAAACCTGATGCTTCTGACCCAAATAAAAATCCAACTCTCTTCTTAAAATTAATCTTTTTTAAGTCTTCTAAACTGATATGTTTTATATTCTTATTTCTAAATCTTGCTGAAGTAGCAATTAAAATATCAACCTTTCCCAAAGCGTTTTCTAAATTATCGTATTTTTTACTTTGATTAATAATATCTTTTGCACCGACAGAAGTAGCTAAGATTTTATCATTTGGGAAAATAGGTTTTGGATTGATTAAAACTAATTTCTTAAAATTAAAGTTCTTTATTGCTCTAGCACATGCACCAATGTTTTCTGATAATTGAGGTTTATGTAAAATAAATGAGACGTTATTTTTACTCATCTATTTACTGGCTGGAGCATTATCCTTAAATAATTTGTAATCTAAACTATCAATTAAAGCTTTGAACGAAGCATCGATAATGTTTGTCGATACACCGATAGTAAACCAATTCTTTCCCTTTGAGTCTGTGCTTTCAATTGACACTCTGGTCACGGCCTCTGTACCTGTATTCAAGATTCTTACTTTGTAATCAACAAGTTTTAAATCTTTTAGATATTTTGAATATTTTGCAAGTCTGTCAACGTTTTGTCTAATAGCGTTATCTAATGCATTTACTGGTCCATTTCCCTCTCCTTCACACATAATTTTTTCTCCATCCACTTCTAATTGAGCTTTTGCAGAAGAAACTATTTCACCTGACTTATTCTTTTTAACTGATACGTCATACTCATTAATTGAAATATACCTTGGTATTTCTCCAATAATTCTTCTAGCTAGCAATTCAAATGAGGCATCAGCTCCATCATAGCTATAACCAATAAATTCTCTATCCTTAACTTCGTCTAATAGTTTTTTAATTTTAGGATCACTTTCCTCAATATTAATTTTGATACTCTTTAATCTAGATATAATATTTGATTTTCCAGATTGGTCTGAAACAACAATATTTCTAGTATTACCAACTTCCTCTGGATTGATATGCTCATAAGTTTTTGGATCTTTTTGTACAGCAGATACATGCAATCCTCCTTTATGTGAAAATGCTGCAGCACCAACGTAAGGCAAATGTTGATTGGGTTTTCTGTTTAAAATTTCATCTAATAATCTTGAACATTCAGTTAAATTTTTAATGTTTTTTGATTTGATACTTATTTCAAATTGAGATGAAAAATCTTTTTTCAAAAAAAATGTTGGGATTAATGACATTAAATTTGCATTACCGCATCTTTCACCTAAACCATTGATTGTTCCTTGAATTTGTCTAACACCAGATAACACTGCCGCTAAAGAATTTGCAACTGCATTGCCAGTATCATTATGTGCATGTATCCCCAAGTTCTTACCTGGAACAACTTTAGAGACTTCTTTAACAATAAGTGAAACTTCATGAGGAAGCGTTCCTCCATTTGTATCACATAAAACGATCCACCTTGCACCTTGGTCATATGCAGCCTTTATACAAGACAATGCATATTTTGGATTTGCTTTATAACCATCAAAAAAATGCTCTGCATCAAACATAAATTCTTTTTTTGCTTTTACAAAATGTTTGGCACTCTCAGAAATATTATCTAAATTTTCTTCATTTGTTATTCCCAATGCTACATCAACATGAAAATCCCAAGACTTTCCTACCAAACAAACAGCAGAAGTATTTGAATTCATGAGTGCTGATAAACCAGTATCGTTTTCTGCACTTCTTCCTGATCTTTTAGTCATACCAAAAGATGTTAACTTTGAATTTTTGAAATTATGTTTTTTTTGAAAAAATTCTGTGTCTGTTGGATTGGCTCCGGGCCATCCTGCTTCAATATAATCAACACCTAAATTATCTAAAGCTAAAGCAATTTTTTCTTTATCCTTCAAAGAAAAATCAACACCCTGGGTTTGAGCTCCATCTCTAAGAGTTGTATCAAATATGTATAATCTTTCTTTGCTCATTTAAATTTCCAAAGTGTTTTACCATCTTTGTCTTCTATTAAAACACCTTTGTCTAAAAGTTCATCTCTAATTCTATCTGCCTCTTTATAATTCTTATTTTCTCTAGCTTTCTCTCTTAATTTAAGCATGTCCTTAATTTCAGAATCACTAATGGATGCTTTATTCTTTTTATAATCATTCCATTGCTCAGTACTTTCATTCATTAAACCAATAAATTGGCATGCTGATATAAATAAATCTACACCTTCACCTTTAGTAGCTTTTTCAAATAAATTATGAAGATTTGCAATAAAACCTGGGGTGTTCAAATCTTCATATAATGGTTTTAAAATTTCATCTGGAATTTTCACAGATTTTAAATCAGATGAATAAACTCGATACCATTTATCTAAAGTATTTTCACAATCACTTAATAATTTATCGTTCCAATCAAGTGGTTGTTTGTAATGTGCACTCATCAAAGCTAATCTAATTATTTGGCCACTAATTTTATTTCTAAAGTCTTTTATTTTAAGAATGTTACCTTGTGACTTAGCCATTTTCTCATTAGACATTGTGATAAAGGCATTATGTACCCAATATTTTGCAAAAGCTTTTGTTTCATTTGCACATCTAGATTGTGCTATTTCATTTTCGTGATGTGGAAAGATTAAATCTATACCACCACCATGAATATCAAACTCGCTACCTAAAAATTTTTTTGACATTGCTGAACATTCCAAATGCCAACCAGGTCTACCTTTCCCCCAAGGTGAGTCCCAGTAAGGTTCATCATTTATTGAAGGTTTCCATAAAACAAAATCTTCTGAGTTTTTTTTATTTTCACTAATTTCTATTCTTGATCCAGCAATCAAATCATCCAAATTTTTATTTGATAGTTTTCCATAATCAGAAAATTTTTTTACCTCAAAATAGACATGTTTTTGATTTTCATAAGCAAATCCTTTTTTAATAAGTTCAGTTATCATTTCTATCATTAGGTCTATGTGCTCTGTAGCTTTAGGTTGATGAGTTGGATTTTCACAATTCAGAAATTCACAATCTTTTAGAAAACTTGAAGTTACTTTTTCTGTAAGTTCTTTTGTGGAAATTTTTTGTTCTTGAGATGATTTGATTATCTTATCATCAATATCGGTTATATTTCTAACGTAAGTTACTTTTGAAAAATTATTTTTAAGTAATTTAAATAAGATATCAAATACGACCAAAGGTCTTGCATTACCAATATGTGGGTCATCATAAACTGTGGGTCCGCAAACATACATTCCTATTTTTTCTTTATTTTTTGGAATGAATTGCTCTTTTTTATTTGTTAAATTATTAGTTAAAAAAATATCCATCATTGATGATTAAGAAATATACCTTATTTGGTGATTTGTTAATCTAATTGATTAACCTGGAATCTTGCAAACTGGAATAGGCTCCATTTTATGCAAGTTTTGATTTCTAATTTTTTCGTATTGATCTCGATGTGGTGAATTTGGGTTGCTCATTGCATCCTCTAATTCACTATAATTAAATCCTAATTGACCCTCATCCGTTCTGCCATCATCCCACAATCCATCAGTTGGAGGAGCATCAATTATCTCTTTTAATATTCCAAGTTCTTTACCTAATTCCCATACTTCTGTTTTATTACAATCCGCTATTGGAGAAATATCAACACCCCCATCACCATATTTTGTGTAAAAACCAACACCAAAATCTTCAACTTTATTTCCAGTTCCAACAACAATACCTTTGTTGGCTGCAGCTACTTGATAAAGCGTTGTCATTCTTAATCTTGCTCTAGAATTTGCATAACCATGTTCGTTATCAAATTTATTTAACGTAGATGAAAATGTTTCAAATAATTTATCTAGACTAATAGTATGGGCTTCAACATTTTTAAATTTTTTTGTTAACCATTCCTGGTGCTTTAAACTCAAATCATGCTGATTTTCCTTTTGTTTTATTGGCATAGTTAAAACAATTGTTTTTAAACCAGTCATAGCACTCAAAGTACTTGAAACAGATGAGTCGATACCGCCAGAAATACCAATCACTAAAGATTGAGCTTTATTTGGCATTTTATCAACGTAACTCTTAATCCAATTTGATATAAATTTTACTTTTTCACTAGGATTCATAGTCTATTTTTTAATTTAAATTGATTTAAAAACAACAGTCTAAGATGCCGCTTGAATAGCATTTTTTGAATAGCTGCTATTCTTTTTAATCTCATCTGAAATTAGAAACGCCAATTCAATTGCTTGATCAGAGTTTAAACGAGGATCACAATGAGTGTGATATCTGCTAGATAAGTCAGCGTCAGATATTTTTCTTGCACCCCCTGTGCACTCTGTCACATCTTGTCCAGTCATTTCAACATGCAAACCACCAGCGTAAGAACCTTCAGACTGATGAACAGCAAATACATTTTTAACCTCACTAACAACATCGTTAAAAGGTCTTGTTTTAAAACCAGTCGTTGATTTAATTGTATTTCCATGCATTGGATCACATGACCAAACTACATTTAAACCCTCTTTTTTAATACCTCTTATCAATTTAGGTAAAAACTTTTCTACATTTTTATGCCCAAACCTAGATATTAAAGTAATTTTACCTTTTTCATTATTTGGATTTATTAATTCGCAAATTTTTGCAATTTCATCAGGCTTAGAAGTTGGTCCACATTTTATTCCAATGGGGTTTTCAATACCTTTACAAAACTCGACATGACCACCATCAATCTGTCTTGTTCTGTCTCCAATCCAAACAAAGTGAGCTGAAGTGTCATGATATTCTCCAGTAGTGGAATCAATTCTAGTCATGCTTTCTTCAAAAGGTAGATGTAAAGCTTCGTGCGATGTCCAGAAATTAACAGTGTATAGTCTATTATTAAAATCAGATGTAATTCCACAAGCTTCCATAAATGCCAATGCATCTGCAATTTTATCTTCTAATTCTTTAAATTTTTTGGCTTGAGGACTTTTTTTAATGTAATCTAAGTTCCATAAATGAACTTTATTTAAATCTGCAAATCCTCCTTTTGAAAAAGCTCTCAAGATATTTAATGTTGAAGCAGATTGTGAATAAGCTTTAAACATCCTTTTTGGATCTGGTCTTCTTGCTTTTTCTGTAAAATCAATTGCATTTATATTATCACCTAAATAACTTGGTAATTCTTTACCACCCTGTATTTCAGTAGGAGCACTTCTTGGTTTTGAAAATTGACCAGCTATCCTTCCAAGTTTTACAACCGGTAATGATGCCGAATAAGTTAAAACTAATGACATTTGAAGAATAACTTTAAACGTGTCTCGAATATTATCTGGATGAAACTCTGCAAAACTTTCTGCACAATCTCCACCTTGTAATAAAAAGGCTTTTCCATCCACAACTTCAGCAAGTTGTTGTTTCAAATGTCTTGTCTCTCCAGCGAAAACCAAAGGTGGAAAAGTTTTAATTTTATCTAAAACTTGATCCAGTTCTTTTTTATCCGGATATTCCGGAATGTGTTTTACCGGATACTTCCGCCAACTATTTATTTTCCAGTTTTTCATATTCAACTCAAGATTGTTGTAACAGAGTTTAAAAAATATTCAACTAATCGACCTAAAGAATTTGAGAGTCAACATACCAAGCATCAAAAGCAGTCAATTTTTTGAATATTCTTAAATAATTATTACCAATTAAATATTCGTCTATTTTTGACTCATTTTCAGTAAAATTATGCTCTATAGTAAATAATTTAGGTCTGAAGTCTTTTAAATTTAATGATTTCAAAATTTCATATTCAGAACCTTCAGTATCGATTGATATGTAAGATGGACAGATATTATTAAAATATTCTTTAATAACATCATTTAGCGATATTGTTTCAACAGAAATAGTTTTACCACTTTTTTTTCTTACTTCAGCATTGCCTGGCATTGAAATTTTATCGCTATCAATATAATCTTTTAAAGTAGAAAGCTCCCCTTGATCCGACATGAAAAAATCTAATTTTTTTCCAGACTCTTTCCAAATGCATTTTGAAATGATTTTAGAGTTTTTTCTATTTTTTTTTAAAGCGTCATGCCACTGCAGGCTAGGTTCTGATAAAACTCCCTGCCAAGAAAGATTATTTTCTAGCATATATGAATTTGAATAGTGAAAACCATCAGTAGCACCAAATTCAAGAAACGTTTTGTCATATTTTTCACCAATTATAAAAGACGCACAAACATCTTGATATAGTTGAGATGTTATATTTTTTTTATCCTTAAATGACTCAATAAATCTTTCTAATAAATTTAAATTATCACTCTTTATTAAAACTTTTTGATCAAATGCTTGTCTAATTAAATCAAAATCACTATGATTATATTTTTTTGCTGTCGCTGCTAACTGGACAAAATTAATATTATCAATTGGGAAAATTATTTTTTTCAAAATTACTCTACAGTCACTGATTTTGCTAAATTTCTAGGTTTATCAATGTCATAACCTTTTTTTAGAGCTGAATAATATGCTAATTTTTGTAATGGGATTGTTAAAAGAAAAGGTAAAAGATCTTCATTGGTACTCTCTACTTCAATTTTTTCCCAAATATTTTCCGAAATGACTTCATCTTTACTTTTGTTAGTTATTAATAAAACTTTCGCTCCTCTAGCAATCACTTCCTGCATATTTGAAATAGTTTTTTTATAATAATTGTCTCTTGGAGCCAAAACTACAACAGGCATACCTTCTTCGATTAGTGCCAAAGGCCCATGCTTCATCTCTCCAGCAGGATAACCTTCTGCATGAATGTATGATAATTCTTTGAGTTTTAATGCACCTTCAAGAGCAATTGGATAAGAATAACCACGTCCCAAAAACATTGAACCCTTTGCCTCATTAAAAGTATTTGAGATTGTTTGTATTTTATTATCAATCAATAATGTTTGCTCAACAAGTTTTGGTAAATTTTTAAGATCATCAATTTTTTTGTCAAAATGAGTCTTTTCAATATCTTTTCTCAATAAAGCAAGTTTTAAGGCTAAAATATATAAAATTAGTATTTGTCCAAGAAAAGCTTTAGTTGAAGCAACACCTATTTCGGTTCCACAATGTATTGGTAATACAAATTCAGAGTCTCTTGCAATCGAGCTTTCCACCACATTAACAACAGCACACGTTTTAACACCACTTTGTTTACAAAGATCTAAAGCAGCATAAGTATCTGCTGTTTCTCCAGATTGTGAGACAAATACATAAAGTGTGTCTTTTTTAAATCTATTTTTTCTGTATCTAAATTCTGATGCTATATCTATATTTACATCTAATGATGTTATTTCCTCAAACCAATATTTTGCCATTAGACATGAATGATAAGCTGTTCCACATCCAATTAAGGTTATTGATTTAATCTCATTGCTTTTCCAAGGAAAGTTATAAATATTTATATTTTTATTTGACATATCTATATACTCATTAATTCCATTTTTAATTGTGCTTGGTTGTTCTTCAATTTCTTTAGCCATAAAATGTTTGTAATCACCTTTGTCGTATTTTTCTTCAGTAGAGGACAATTCTAAAACTTTTTTATTAATTTTAGTTCCTTCCTCACTAAAAAATTCTACATGATCTCTTTTGATAATGCAGAATTCACCATCATTTAAATACGTAATCTTATTTGTCATCGATTTCAGGGCATAAGAGTCTGAACCCAGATAATTTTCATTAGGACCATAACCAACAGCTAATGGTGAACCTCTTCTTGCGCCAACAATTAAATCTGGTTGATCTTTAAAAATTATACCAAGTGCAAAGCTTCCATGTAAAGACTTCAAAGTTTTTTGAATTGAATTAACAATATTTTCTGTTTTAAGATTTTCAGTAATTAAATGGACTATTACCTCTGTATCAGTTTGAGATTTAAATTTGTGGCCTTTTCCAATTAAAAATTTTTTTAATATTGTTGAGTTTTCAATAATTCCATTATGAACAACAGAAACATTCTGAGAAGAATGTGGATGAGCATTAATACTATTAGGAAGCCCGTGTGTTGCCCATCGAACATGACCAATACCAATAGTTCCCGCCATGCTTTGAACTAAGGAATTTTTTTCCAAATTTTCTACTCTTCCCTCAGATTTTACTTCATTTATTAATCCATCATATAAGGTCGCCATTCCAGCTGAGTCATAACCTCTATACTCTAATTTTTTTAAAGAATTAATTATAGTTGCTGATACAGGTTTATTGCTATTAATTCCAATTATTCCACACATAATTATTTTGATTTTCTTTTATAGTTTTTAATTTCCGTCTGTAAACTTCTCGTTAATGCTAATGATTTTTTCTTCACATTTTTTGTTATAACCGAACCAGCCCCAACTATACTATTCTCTTCGATTATAACTGGTGCTACCAATGATGAATTTGAACCAATAAAAACATTGTCTTTTATTTTAGTTTTATTTTTTTTTACACCATCATAATTACAAGTAATTGTTCCAGCGCCAATGTTGACTGAATTTCCAATTTCAGTATCGCCGATATATGTCAAATGGTTTACTTTTGAATTTATACCTAAAGTACTTTTTTTGATTTCAACAAAATTTCCAATTTTTGAACCACTTTTTAAAACTACGCCTGGTCTTATTCTGGCGTATGGTCCAATATCAACTTTATTTTCAATTTTACAATTTTCTAAATGTGAAAAAGATTTTATTGTAACATTGTTTCCAATTTTCACTTTTTGACCTATCACTACATAAGGTTCGATAATCACATTCTTACCTATCTTGGTGTCTTTCGAAAAAAAAATTGTTTCAGGACCAATCATTTTTACACCAACTTTTAAAAATTTTTTTCGAAGATTATTTTGCAGCTTTTGTAAATTTAATTGTTTCATTTATAAAATCCTTTATATTAAGTATACATGTTTCTTAATTCACATTATATTTCTTAAAAAAACTTTTAATTATGCAACAAAATTTTACAATTCTTTTTGATTTAGATGGTACTTTAGTTGATACAGCACCAGATTTGATGCGTGCACATAATCATGTAATGAAAAAATTTGGTTATCCCACAAAGTCTACTGAGGAAATAAGAAATCTTGTAGGTCAAGGTGCGGGTGCGATGCTTGGAAGGTCAATTTGGGGGCAAGCTAAAAAAGAGTTTGGAAAAGTGCAAGATGAAAAGATTAAAAAAGAGATGATAAAAGATTTTACAGACTTCTATGGAAAAAATATTGTTAACGAAAGTACCCTGATAAATGGTGTTAAAGAGTTTTTGGTATGGTCAAAAGAAAATAATATTTCTATGGCTGTTTGTACAAATAAGACTGATTACTTAGCCGTTGATCTTTTAAAAAAAATTGGGATTTATGATTTTTTTGAATATGTTGCGGGACACAATACCTTTGATTATTGTAAGCCTGATCCAAGACATCTAACTTCTGTAATTGAAATATTACAAGGTGATATACAGAAATCATTAATGATTGGAGATAGTGAAACTGATGCGAATGCAGCGAAAAATGCTGGAATACCAGTTATACTAATGGAAGATGGATATACCGAAAAAAAAACGAATGAAATTTACCATAATCACTTAGTAAAAGACTTTATTGGTATCGAAAAAATTGTATCAAAATATCTTTAATATTGATTATTTTTTTTTAACTATTAAAACCAACCTCGTTAATTAGGAGTTATTTTGATAGTTCATAAAATTAAAGTTTATCCATCTAAAATTCATTTACCAAAAAAAAAACAGCTTGCATGGAAAATTGCAGAAATTGCAAGTGATAATTCAAAATTAAATAAAGATGCAATTGAAATGTCAATTAATAGGATTATTGATAATGCATCGGTGGCTATAGCATCACTTAACAGGAGGCCTGTTGTTTCATCCAGAGAAATGGCTTTAAAACATTCAAGAAAAAATGGTGCAACATTATTTGGTGTTAATAGTAAATTAAAATTTGATTGCGAGTGGGCAGCTTGGTCAAATGGGACTGCTGTGAGAGAATTAGATTTTCACGATACTTTTTTAGCAGCAGACTATAGTCATCCAGGGGATAATATTCCTCCACTTATAAGTGTCGCTCAGCAAAATAAAAAAAATGGATTAGATCTTTTGAGAGGAATTATAACTGCTTATGAGATTCAAGTTAATTTAGTTAAAGGAATATGTTTACATAAACATAAGATAGATCACATAGCTCACCTTGGTCCAAGTGTTGCAGCTGGGATTGGTTCAATGTTAAGGTTAAAAACTGAAACTATTTATCAAGCTGTTCAGCAGGCATTACATACAACAATTTCCACAAGACAATCTAGAAAAGGTGAAATTTCGAGTTGGAAAGCTTATGCTCCCGCACACGCAGGAAAACTTGCTATTGAGGCTGTTGATAGAGTTATGCGAGGTGAAGGAGCACCAAGTCCAATTTATGAAGGTGAAGATAGTGTGATAGCAAGAATTCTTGATGGTAAGAAGGCTTTATATAAAATTCCATTACCAAAAAAAGGTGAAACAAAAAAAGCAATTCTTGAAACTTATACAAAAGAATATTCTGCAGAATATCAATCTCAAGCTTTAATTGACTTAGCAAAAAAACTTAAAAAGAAAGTTCAAAATCTTAATCAGATCAAAAAAATAGATATTTTTACAAGTCACCACACTCATTATGTAATCGGAACAGGTGCAAACGATCCACAAAAAATGGATCCTAATGCTAGCAGAGAAACATTAGATCACTCAATAATGTATATATTTGCTGTTGCACTTGAGGATGGTACTTGGCATCACGTAAAATCTTACACAAAAGCAAGAGCCAAAAGAAAGAGTACAATTAAAATATGGAAATCAATAAAAACTCATGAAGATAAAAAATGGACTAAAAAATATCATGATCCTAATCCTCGAAAGAAAGCATTTGGTGCAAAAGTGGTAATAACTCTCAATAACGGAAAAAAAATTACTGAGCAGCAGGGTGTGGCAGATGCTCATCCTTATGGTTCACGACCTTTTAAAAGAAAAAATTATATCAATAAATTCTTAACTTTAACTAGAAATATTTTAGATAAAAAAGAAAGTGATAGATTTTTAAAGGTTGTACAAAATTTAAAAAAATTAAAACCAGGTCAATTGGATAAGTTAAATATTGAGGTAAAAAAGAGTAAACTAAAAAGAAATTATAAAAAAGGTATTTTTTAATGCACTTTATTGAAAAAGAGCCAAAACAAAAAAGAAAGGATTTTGTTAATAAATTAAAATCTAACAAAATTCTAAGAGTTCCTGGAGCTTATAATCCTTTAACTGCAAAGTTGATTGAAGAAATTGGTTACGATGCAGTTTATGTGTCTGGTGGAGTTATGGCAAATGATCTTGGCTTTCCAGATATTGGTTTAATTACATTGCAGGATGTTAGTACGAGGTCTTACCTTATTTCACGAGTGACCAACCTTCCAACAATTGTTGATATTGATACTGGATTTAAATCTTGTAAAGAAACAATTGAAACTTTTGAGGAATTTGGAATTACAGCTGTTCATTTAGAGGATCAAATTGAGAGAAAAAGATGTGGACACCTAGACAATAAAGAATTGGTATCAACAGAAGCTATGGTTAAAAAAATTAAAGAATGTGTATCAGCGAAAAAAGATGAAAATTTTAAAATTATAGCGAGATCTGATGCAAAAAGTGTTGAGGGAATAGATAAGATGATAGATAGATGTAAAGCTTATGTGGATGCTGGAGCAGAAATAATTTTCCCAGAAGCTTTACATGATGAAAAAGATTTTGAGAAAGTAAGAAAAGAACTTTCTTGTTACCTGCTAGCTAATATGACTGAATTTGGTAAATCAAAATTATTTAATTATAAAGAATTAGAAAAATTTGGATACAATATTGTAATTTATCCAGTAACCACTCAAAGACTAGCTATGAAAAATGTTGAAGATGGATTACGAGACATTTATGCAAATGGACATCAAAATAATATCATAGATAAAATGCAAACTAGAAAAAGACTCTATGAGCTTGTTGATTATGAAAAATACAATAGTTTGGACGAAAAAATTTATAATTTTAGTACCAAGGGACATGAATAATGAGTGATGATATTAAAAAAGGTTTATTAGGAATAGTTGTTGATGAAACTGAAGTTTCTAAAGTTATGCCTGAAATCAACTCTCTAACATATAGGGGTTATGCGGCTCAAGATTTATGTGATTATTGTAGATTTGAGGAAGTGGCTTATTTAATTTTAAATAAAGATTTACCAAATACAATACAGCTAAGAAAATTTGAAAAAGAGGAAAAAAATAATAGAGACTTGTCCAAAGATCTTTATTCAATAATAAAAAAAATGCCAAAAAAATCTCATCCAATGGATGTTGCCAGAACGGCAGTAAGCATAATGGGGCTTGAGGACAAAGAAACAACTGACTCCTCAGAGAAAGCAAATATGAGAAAAGCTATAAGAATTTTGGCAAAAACCCCAACTGCATTAGCTGCTTTTTACAGAATAAGAAAAGGGAAAAATATTATTAAACCTAAGAAAAATCTTAATATAGCAGAGAATTTTTTCTATATGTGCTTTGGAAAAGTTCCTCAAAAAGAAATTGTAAAAGCATTTGATGTATCTTTAATTTTATATGCTGAGCATAGCTTCAATGTTTCAACATTTACAGCAAGAACTATCACAAGTAGTTTGTCAGACATTCACGGAGCAATAACTGGAGCAATAGCTAGTTTAAAAGGCCCTCTTCATGGTGGTGCAAATGAAGAAGTAATGCACATGATGAATAAAATTAAATCTCCAGATAATGCTTTCAAATGGATAAATAATGCATTAGATAAAAAAGAAGTAGTGATGGGTTTCGGGCATAGAGTTTATAAATCAGGAGACTCAAGGGTTCCAACCATGAGAAAATATTTTGCTAAAGTTGCAAAAATAAAAAAAGATAAAAAATTTGAAAAAATTTACGATATTGTTGAAAAAGTAATGATAGATAGAAAAAATATTCATCCAAATGTCGATTATCCAACTGGTCCCACTTACCATTTGATGGGTTTTGATACTGATTTTTTTACACCAATATTTGTCATTTCAAGAATAACAGGTTGGTCAGCACACATAATGGAGCAACACGCTGCAAATAAACTTATTAGACCCCTGGCGAGCTATAAAGGTAACAAACACAGAAAAGTATTACAATTAAATCAGCGATAAATACTTATTTGGTTGCCAAAATATTCTCTTTATCTATTTGCTGAAGTTTGTAGCCATTTGACTTAAGTTTTTCTTCAATTTCTTTTAATTTTTTTCCCTCTATAAAAGTACCATCAAAATGTTTTGACTCAAAAAGTATTTTATTTATCTCTATTTTCTGAAAATTTATTGAATTCATAATTTTATATTCAGCACCTTCTACATCTATTTGAAGTTTATCAATCGATTTGATTGAATATTTTTTAATCAAATCATCAAAAGTAATAAATTCAATTTGAATAGTTTCTATATCATCTTCTTTTATATCAAATCTTTTATTTTTATGATTTAGAATATGATTTTTATCAAAAGATCCTATTTGACTCGCCCAATGCTTTCCAAGTTTTGATATCGACTCTTTTTTCACATAATAAAAAAAATCTTTTTTAGATTTATCTATTATTGCATTTTTACAAATTGTAATTTTTGGATTATCTTTGTATTCAGAATTTAGTATTTCATAATTATAAGGAACAGGCTCAACTAAAAGCACGTTTCTGTCCTGATATTTACTTACTAAATCTTTTAAATAAAGTCCTGAATGTGCTCCAATAACTACTAGACCAAAGTCTTGCACTTGATATTAACTAAATGCTTCTACCCAAGTCCCTTGAGTTGATGCTTTAGAATATTCTGTTGCACGGCCTTCAAAAAAGTTCATATGCTCAACAGCATTTAACATGGTATCAAGCCATCCTAGAGGATTCTTTTCTACATCATAAATTGGTTCAAGACCTAATTGAACTAATCTTCTATTACCAATAAATCTGATGTAGTCTTTAACCTCTTGTGCAGTTAAGCCTTCCATCGGACCCATCTCAAAAGCTAAATCAATGAAAGAATCCTCATGCTCAACTATTGTTCTACATGCTTCATAAAGTTCTTTCTTTAGTTTTGGTGTCCAAATTTCAGGATTTTCTTTTATAAACTCTTTAAAAATTCTTATCATAGAATTACAATGAAGAGTTTCGTCTCTAACCGACCAAGTTACTATCTGACCCATGCCTTTCATTTTATTGTGTCTTGGAAAATTTAACAGAATTGCAAAACTTGCAAATAACTGAAGTCCCTCAGTGAAAGCACTAAATACAGCAACGGTTTTAGCAATATCTTCTTTTGAATTTACATTAAATCCTTGCATGTAGTCATATTTATCTTTCATCTCTTTATATTTCATGAAAGCTGAATATTCCGATTCAGGCATTCCAATTGTATCAAGTAAATGAGAATAAGCTGCTACATGAACTGTTTCCATAGATGCAAAAGCAGTCATCATCATTAAAACTTCTGTTGGCTTAAACACTGTTGTGTAATGTCTTAAGTAACAATTATTTACTTCAACATCCGCTTGAGTAAAGAATCTAAAAATTTGAGTTAAGAGATTTTTTTCTGGTTGAGACAAGTTTTTTTGCCAATCTCTCACATCATCTCCCAGAGGCACTTCTTCTGGCAACCAGTGTATTCTTTGTTGAGTTAACCAAGCATCATAACACCATGGATATCTAAATGGCTTGTATACAGGGTTCTCAACTAATAGACCCATCTTTTTTGGTTGAATTAATTCTTTATTTTCTGTCTTAATTTTATCTGCTACTGACATGATAAACACTCCTCATATTCTGGTTGATCGTTAGTTTGTTGGTTTTTTGATTTATATACATTGGCTGTAACATCAGTCGATTTTGCGTTGTTGATATTTTCAGCTCTTTGAATTGATTTTGATCTACAATAGTAAAGGCTTTTAAGACCTTTTTTCCATGCATCAAAATGAATTCTATGTAATTCTTTTTTATGTACATCAGCCGGTAAAAATAAATTTACCGATTGCGCTTGAGAGATATATTGAGTTCTGTCTCCGCTTAGCTCAACAATCCATTTTTGGTTTAACTCAAAAGCAGTTTTGAAAACATCTTTTTCTAAATCGGTTAAAAAATCTAAATGAGATACTGATCCTTGATTTGTTGTTATTGTTGACCAAGTTTCGTCATCGTTTTTACCATGGCTCTCTAAAATTTCCTCTAAATATCTATTTCTAACGTTAAAAGATCCAGATAGAGTTTTATGTGTATAACTATTGGCTGCAATTGGTTCAACACCAGGAGATGCTCCTCCACAAATAATAGAAATAGAAGCTGTTGGCGCTATTGCTGTCTTATTAGAAAATCTTTCATTAAATCCGTATTCCGCTGCATCTGGACAGGCGCCTCGCTCTTCAGCTAATTCTTTTGATGCTTTATTTACTTGCTCATCAATTTGTTTGAATATTTTTTTATTCCAAGATTTAGCCATTACAGACTCAAGTGGAATTCTATGTTTTTGTAAAAAGGAATGAAAACCCATTACTCCAAGACCAACACTTCTTTCTCTCTCAGCAGAATATTTTGCATCTTTGAATTGATCTGGAGCCTTATTAATAAAGTCTGACAAGACATTATCTAAAAATCTCATTACATCACTAATCATGTTCGGATCGTCTTTCCATTCATCATATTTTTCTAAATTTAAGGACGATAAACAACAAACAGCTGTTCTGTCTCTTCCATCTTTATCAATACCAGTAGGAAGAGTTATTTCGCTACACAGATTTGAAGTTTTAACAGTTAAGTTTGCAAGTTTGTGGTGTTGCGGGATTTGTCTATTAACTGTATCAATATAAATAATGTATGGCTCACCGGTTTCAATTCTAGCTGTTAACAATCTAATCCATAAATTTCTTGCAGATATAGTTTGTTGAATTGATCCATCAGCCGGACTTTTGAGTGCCCATTGATCATCAGTCTCAACAGCACGCATAAATGCATCTGAAACTAAAACTCCGTGATGTAAATTTAAAGCTTTTCTGTTTGGATCACCACCAGTAGGTCTTCGCATTTCAATAAACTCTTCTATTTCAGGATGATCAATAGGAAGATAACAAGCAGCTGAACCTCTTCTTAAAGATCCTTGACTGATTGCCATTGTTAAAGAATCCATAACTTTAATAAATGGAATTATCCCAGAAGTTTTTCCAACTTTACCAATCTTTTCTCCAATTGATCTTAGATTACCCCAATAACTTCCTATACCTCCACCCTTCGCAGCTAGCCAAACATTTTCACTCCAAAGATCTAAAATACCACCTAGACTATCTGAAGCTTCGTTTAAGAAACAAGAAATAGGTAATCCTCTTTTAGTTCCACCATTCGACAAAACTGGAGTTGCTGGCATGAACCAAAGATTGCTAATGTAATTGTAAATTCTTTGAGCGTGTAAATTATCATCAGCATATGTGCTTGCTACTCTTGCAAACAAGTCTTGATAAGACTCATTGTGACCAAGATATCTATCTTTCAAAGTTGCCTTACCAAAATCAGTTAAATTTGCATCTCGAGAGCGATCTATTTTGATTATGATGCCTTTATCATTCTGAAAAAGTTCAGTTTCGTTGTTAAGTGAGAAAAGGTCAGGTCTGTTATTTTTTTCTACCTCTTTAACTTGTGGGCTATATTCAGAGACAGCTTTCTTTAGGGCCTGCGATAGAATTTTATTCATATTTTTGTATTATATTTTGTTATTAGTACGAAAACAACTATATGTTGTGTGCGTTTAGCGTTAATACACTATATAAACAACAAATCAATAGAACATTTATAGAACACAAGGAAAAAAAATCAATAAAAAAATTAAAAAAAATGTAAGTAATTAACAATAATGTCAGTAAATTTAAAAATCGACCCATATGGTTTTAGAGAGTATGACGCTCGATGGTTGTATGAAAAAGACATAAATCTCCTAGGCATAACGAATCTTGGCAAAGGATTAGGTACACAAATTATAAATCATACAAATAAAACTAATCCAAAAGTAATTGTTGGTCATGACTATCGATCATATAGCGAAGATATAAAAGCAGCGCTTAAAAAAGGTTTGGTTTCAACGGGTTGCCATGTTGAAGATGTAGGTTTGTCTTTATCTCCGATGGTTTATTTTGCACAATTCCATTTTAATTCTGATGCTGTTGCAATGGTAACTGCAAGTCATAATGATAATGGTTGGACAGGTGTTAAAATGGGTATCAGGAAAGGATTAACACATGCGCCTGAAGAAATGAAAGAATTAAAAGAAATAACATTAAGCGAAAACTTTGTAAACGGACAAGGTCAGGAAAAAAAAATAGAAAATTTTCAAAACATATATAAACAAAGCTTAATAGATAACAATAAAATCAAAAAAAAAATTAAAGCAGTAGTAGCTTGTGGTAATGGAACTGCGGGAATTTTTGCACCCGATATTTTACGTGGAATAGGTTGTGATGTAATCGAACTAGATTGTAATTTAGACTGGACCTTTCCTAAATATAATCCTAATCCAGAAGACTTAAAAATGTTACATGCAATTTCTGATGCTGTTAAAAAAAATAATGCTGATATTGGGTTTGGATTTGATGGTGATGGTGACAGAGTAGGAGTAATTGATAATGAAGGAAATGAAATATTTTCAGATAAAATAGGATTATTAATTGCAAGAAGTTTATCAAATAAATATAAAAATTCAGTTTTTGTAGTGGATGTAAAGTCAACAGGTTTATATGCAAATGATAAGTTATTAAATTCTAATAATTGTAAAACAATTTATTGGAAAACTGGCCATTCACATATCAAAAGAAAAGTTAACAATGAAAACGCCTTAGCAGGATTTGAAAAAAGTGGACACTTTTTTTTCAATCAACCTTTAGGTTATGGATATGATGATGGTATCAATTCAGCGATCCAAGTTTGTCATTTATTAGACAATCAAGATAAAAAAATGAGTGAAATCATTAAAGAAATTCCAAAAACATTTCAAACACCTACTATGGCTCCTTATTGTAAAGATGAGGATAAATATGCTTTGGTAGATAAAATTGTTAAAGATATTGAAAAACTAAAAAATGAAAATGTTAAAATAGATGACCAAGAAATTGAAGAGATCTTGACAGTAAATGGAATTAGATTTTCGTTTAAAGATGGCTCATGGGGTTTGATAAGAGCATCCTCTAATAAACCTTCGTTGGTAATTGTAACAGAAAGTCCTACATCTGATGATAGAAAGTTAAAAATATTTAGATTTATAGACTCTTTACTTCAAAAGACAGGTAGAATTGGTGAATATGACCAAAAAATTTAATTAATCATTCTTTTCTTCAGGTTCAGTTTTATTTGATGAGTTATCACTATAAAATTTTTTAATTAATTCTTCTTCCTTCTTTTTTTGTTCTAAATCAAATTTTTCCTCCCACTCTTTCAACCTTCTCTCTTCTTCTAGTATTCTTTGTTCTTCCTCTAATTTCTGTTTTATTTCTCTTTCTTTTTCTTCATCAATTCTTTTTTGCTCTTCTTCTTCTTTTCTTAATGCTTCTGTTCTTTCATGCTCTTCTTTTTGACGTAGAAATCTCTCCTCTTCCTCAGCTTTAATTTTTTCCTCTTTAAGTCTTAGTTCTTCTTCTTTAACTCTTTGTTCTGCTTGCTCCTTTAAAATTTGTCTCTCTATCTCTTTTTGTCTCTCATTTTCTATCTCTTTTAGTCGAATTTCTGACTCTTTAAGTTTTTCCTCCTCATATTTTAATTTTTTAGCTGCTTCTCTTGTTCTTTGTTCCTCATCTAACCTTTTTTGTCTTTCTATCTCATAAAGTCTAATTTGTTCTTGTCTTTCTTTCTCTTTTTCTTCTCTTAATTGTTGTGCTCTGATTTCTTTTTCTTTTAAAGCTTGTTCTTTTGCTTTTATTTTTTCTTCCCTCTCCCTTTGTCTCTCTAACATTCTTAATCTAAGTTCTTCCTCTTTAATCTTTCTGGCATCCTCTCTAATTTTTCTAGCCTCCTCATCTTTTATTTTTTGTTGTTCAATAAATATTCTCTTCGCTTCAATTTTTTTTCTTTTTTCATCATTTTTTTTAATTTGCTTTTCATTTTCAATAATCAGCCTTCTTTGCTCAAGAATTTGTTTTTTTTCTTCTTTTATTCTTTCTTCCTTTTCTCTTTGAGCTTGTTTTTTTTTTAATTCTAGTTCTCTCTTTTCATTGATAATTCTTTGCTTTTCAGACCTTTTTTTACTTATTGCTCTGTCTTTTTGTAATTTTTTATAAAAATTCTGTAATTTATTTTTACCTTGTTCAATGAAATTAAATGGGTGCATATCAAATTTACCCTTTTTACTACCTCTACTATCAGATTTATTGTTATCCCCTTTTTTTTGAGCCATATTAAAAGTTAACACTATTTAAATTATTTTAAATATAAACCATATGTTTAAATTGAGGTTTTTTGATTATTTCAATTTTTACGTGCACAATAAGATAATTTTTTTAAAAAAATATTTTGATTCGCAAGGAGAATCGAATAATTTTTAGATATGGGTGGTAGAGGGAGACTGAAGCCACCCTTTTTTTTAGTACTTCTTATTTTTAATAACTTTATATTCAAAATTTTGGGTTGTTTCATTTACACTAATAAGTTTAGCGCCATTTTTAATATGAAATTTATAAGCCATGTCTGTTAAAGGAGACAAAGTAACTAGTCTGTTGAGATGATTTGATTTTTTTATTTTATTAAATACTTCTTTGACAATTAATTTACCACCCCCCTTTTTTTTAGACCAAACAGTATAAGCAATAGCAATTTTACCTACATTCTGTCCTCTTAGTGTGCTCTGTAAATGAGCATCTTGACTCATAATATCAAGCTCTTCTACAGACTTTGGTATTTCATTTGTATAAGCAAAACACATGACGGCATGGATTTCTCCTTTATACTTAACCCCAAAAATTTTTCTTCCATAACTTCTTCTAAAAGTATTATCAAGTTCTGGTCTTACAGGATCTTCTTTAGTATTACATTCTTTCAGCTCAACTAACTCTGCACCTTTAATCCAATCAAAAAAATTGCCAATATTTTTACCAATAATTTGTTTATTTTTTCTAAGTCTTGCTTTTATTCTGGGCTTAAATTTTTTAGCTCTCTTTGAATAGTTTTTAATAGAACCATCTTTCAAATATTTAGCTACAAGTTTTTCTTTAACAACTTTAATAATTTCTCTCATAATTTTAGATTAGTTATAAACTAAAATATCTAAATATAAAAATTGTCCCAATAACATAGAGAAAAACTCCAAACATTCTTTGAGCTTTAATTTTACTCATTTTATGAACTGTATTAACTCCTATTCTTGCCATTATTGTTGTTATTGGAATAAATATTAAAAACGCTGGTATATTTACAAAACCAATGCTTAAAGGCAGACTAACATCTAAATAAAGTCCAGTTGAAAAGAACCCTATCGTTCCTGAAATAGAAATAATCCAACCGATAGCAGCGGCACTACCAATAGCTTTTGTAATTGGATATCCAAAAAATCTTAATATAGGAACATTCATCATTGCCCCTGTAATGCCCATAGGTGCGGAAATTGAACCAGATATAAAGCCTAAAACAGCTTTGGGAAAAAAACTAAATCTAGGTTTAATTTTATTTGAATTTTCTTGTTGTAAAAGCAAATAGGCACCAAATATGAAAACAACAATTGAAAAAAAAAGAACTAAATATTTCGTCTTTAAAAAAGCTGCTAAAAAGGATCCAAAAAATACTCCTAAAATAACAAATAATCCAAAAATTTTTAAAACACTAAAGTCTACTGCATTATGCTTTCTATGAGTAAGAACGGAAGCTGTTGATGTAAAAATAGTAATGAAAAATGCAGTTCCAACAGCTAAATGCATTGTGTAATCCTCTGTGAGATTTAAAAAATCAAATATAAAAAAAAGAAATGGGACCGATATTAAACCACCTCCGATCCCAAAAAGCCCTGCAAAAAAACCAACAGGTATAGCAGCCATGACCATCAAAATAATCAAATAAAAGTAATTGAGATTTGTAAGGGAGTCGGTCAATTTTTATATTTTTAATTTATACTTAAATACTCGATAAAAGATCGTATTGATACTAAAATTAAAAATATTCCAAAAATTTTACTAAGTAATTTTTTATCAATTTTATGAACAACTTTAGCTCCTATTCGAGCCATAATCATCGTAACAGGGACAAATACTGCAAATCCTAGTAGATTTATATAACCAACACTAAAGGGTGTTCTTACATTATCAATTATTTTACCACCTGTTATCATTGTAATAGTTCCTGTTACAGCGATCAAAAATCCAACTGCTGCTGCTGTGCCAATTGATTTTCTAATGTCATATCCAAAAGTTCTCATAAAAGGAACCATTAAAGATCCACCTCCAATACCTAAAGGCACAGATATAAATCCAATAATTACGCCAGAAATATTTTTTACAATAGCTGAAATTTGTTTTGGGTTATCTACTAATTTTTCTCTTAAAAAAATAAAAAACAATCCAACCATAAGGGCGAAGATTGAAAAAAATAAAACTAATGCAGGAGTTTTTAAATTCACAGCTAAGAAAGTTCCACCAATAACACCGGCTAAAATAAAAACACCAAATGATCTTACCATTTTAAAATCAACAGCATCATACTCTTTATGGGTCATTGTTGAAATGATTGAAGTGGGAATAATTATTGCAAGTGATGTTCCAACCGAAAGATGCATTCTCGTAACGATATCAAAATCTAAAACAGTAAAAGCATAATAAAGCGCTGGAACCATTACAATACCACCACCTACTCCCAACAATCCAGCCATAAAACCTGCTCCAGCAGCCGCGACTGCTAAAACAAATAATAAATTTATTAATTCAGCAGTAGCAATTGTTTCCATTAGGAACTTACTTGATTGGCTTTTTCATTATTTTGAACAATAGTCATAATATGTTTTGCCTTTTGAAAATCAGAATCTCTCGCCATCATATTATCACTCAAATATCTTTTCCAATCTTTGGAACCTACCTGACCATGGTATAAACCGACAGTGTGTCTCATTATATGATTCACTTTGGTTCCCTTCTTTACTTCATTATCCAAATATTCTAAAAGTTTTTTAACCACTTCTTCTCTTGAAGGATTATTATTTGTTTTAAATATTTCTTTTTCAATTTCGACCAATGAATATGGATTTTGGTAGATAGACCTACCAATCATTACTCCATCACAAAATTTCATGTGATCATTTATTTCGCTTACTTTAGTTATACCACCATTTATAATTATTTCTAATTCTGGATTTGCTTTTTTAATCTCATAAACCATGTTGTAATTTAATTTTGGAATATTCAAATTCTGCTTTGGTGATAATCCAGAAAGCATTGCTTTTCTTGCATGTAAAATGAATGTTTTTGTACCTACTTCTCTTAATTTGTGAATAAAATTATTAAGATAGTCAAAATCCTCAACATCATCAAAACCTATACGAGTTTTAGCTGTTACGGGAATTTTACACGCTTTAACCATTGAATGGATGCATTCTGCTACTAGATCTGGTTCCTTCATCAGACATGCGCCAAACTTATTTTTTTGAACTTTTTTACTTGGACATCCAAGATTAATATTTATTTCATCATAACCCATGTCCTCTGCAATTTTTGCAACCTCTGCTAATTCATTTTTGTCAGATCCACCAACCTGTAAAGCTAAGGGTTTTTCCTCTGGGCTAAATGATAAAATTTTATTTCTATCTCCGTGAATTGCGGATTTAGTGGCGACCATCTCGGTATAAAGCATTACATTTTTACTCATTAATCTTAGAAAAAAACGATCGTGCCTATCGGTACAATCCATCATTGGAGCGACTGAAACTTTTCTATTAATTTTTTGTTTAGTATCCAAGTGCTTTACCCATGATTTTATCAGGTAACCATGTAACAATTTCAGGAAAAATACATAGAATTAAAATAGCCAATGCCATAATTATCATAAAAGGAATTGAGCCTTTTAGAATTTCTGACAAACTTACATCTGGAGTAATGCCCTTTATAATATAAAGATTTAATCCTACGGGAGGTGTAATCAATCCTATTTCCATATTGATAGTGAATACAATTGCAAACCAATAAGGATCAAATCCTAAAGTTGTAATTACGGGCAACAAAATTGCAGAGGTCATAACAATCACAGCAACCGGGGGTAAAAAGAAACCAGCGATTAAAAGAAATATATTAATTAATATAAATACCACCCACTTATTTGAACTTAACTCAACCATACTTTGGGCTAAAGACTGAGTTACGTAAAGTTGTGAAAGAGTGAATGCAAAAAGATAAGAAGCTGCAATAATAAACATTATCATTACACTTTCTTTCATTGATACTTTAACAATGTTCCAAATCTTTTTCGGCTGATAAATTTTGTAGACAACAGCTATCAAGACAAAAACTAAGAAGGCGCCAACACCAGATGCTTCAGATGGAGTAGCAACCCCACCATATAAAACATATAAAACTCCGGCGATAATTGCTAGGAATGGAAGAATTCTTGGTAATACTTCAAGTTTTTCTTTTAATGTTGGCTTTACCCTGTTTCGTAAAGCTTTTGCAGCATCTTTATCTATAAAATAACTATGGATAAGTGCCCAAATTGCAAACATTCCTGCCAACATGAAACCTGGCACCAATCCGCATAAAAACAATCTTCCAATTGATGTTCCGGTTGCAATTCCATAAACAATTAAAACAATGCTTGGAGGAATTAAAACTCCTAGTGTTCCACCAGCTGCTATAGTTCCAGTAGCTATTTGATCTGAATACCCTCTTTTTCTCATTTCGGGTATTCCCATTGTTCCAATAGCGGCACATGTTGCGGGGCTTGATCCACTTAATGCAGCAAAAATTGAGCATGCTCCTATATTAGAAATAACTAGTCCACCTGGTACTCTCCAAAGCCATCTATCTAATCCTGTGTATAAATCTTTACCTGCAGGAGAATTAGCAACGGCCATTCCCATCAAAATAAACATTGGTATTGAAAGTAAAACAAATGAATTTAATCCAGCAAAAAATGTTTCAGCAAAAACATCGAGCATTTGAAAACCTTCAAATGATACTAAAAGAACTATCGATACAAAACTCAAACCAAAAGCAATCGGAATTCCAGAAAAAAGGACCAGCAAAGTAAAAACTGCAACGATCAACGCTATTATCAATGGGTCCATTAATTATAATCCTCATCGTCAGTAAGTTTTATTATTTCAGCTATATATTGAAGAATCATTAATATAGCGCCTAAAGCCATTGAAGAGTATGGTATCCATAAAGGTGGATCCCAAACTGTTCCAGTTGAATAATTTTTAGTAAATGCTTCTTCAACCATTAAAAATCCAAAATAAAATAAAATTAGAAAAAATAATAAACTTAATAAGGAAGTAAAAATTTTTAAGCGGATAATATTTTTTTTGGAGAGAAAATCATAAATCCATTCCATACTAACGTGAGCTTTTTCACTAAGTACATACACACTTCCTATAAAAGTTGATGCAACTAGCAACATGGTAACTAATTCTGTTTGCCAAGTAATTGCTCTTTGAAAAAAATATCTCTCAAAAACTAGCTCTACAATAACTAAAATTGATAAGAGCAAAGCTAATACCGCAAAAGCACCACAAGCTTTTGCTATAAAATCACAAAATTTAAGATATTTTTTTTTCATAAAAAAACCCCTATTTAATAGAAATAAATAGGGGTTCTTTATATATTATTTTATTTAACTGCTAAAGCCATTTCCATCAGCTTATCGCCACCTGGAACTTTATCAGCGAATGCCTTATGAGATGATTTTTTTGCAATCTCTACCCACGCAGCATGATCTTTTTCGTTCATGTATACTAATTTAACACCTGCAGCTTTATAAGCTTCTTCAAACTTTTTATCTAAGTTTTCAACTTGAGCTGTCATGTATTTTTCAGCAACTTTTCCTGCTTTCATCAAAGCTTTTTGTTGCTTAGAATTTAAAGCATCAAAAGACTTTTTAGACATGAGAATTGGTTCATACATAAACCATAATCCAAATTTTCCTGGAGGCGTTGCGCATGAAACTTGTTCGTAAATTTTGTAACTTACAAAACTTCCTGAACTAGTATTAGCACCTGTTAATACACCTGTTTGTAAACCAGTATAAATTTCTGATGATGGCATACTTTGTATACCCGCTCCTGCGGCTTCTAGCATTTGATTAAATGCTTTACCAGCTGCTCTCATCACTTGTCCTTTTGCGTCACTAGGATTTTTGATACATTTTGTTTTTGAAGCAAAACCACCACCTAACCAAGCATCAGATAAAACTACAACACCAGCATCATTAATGATTTTTTTAATTTCAGTCATCATTGGACCTTTATTGAATCTTAATGCGTGATCATGATTTTTTACAGTTCCTGGCATTAGCGTTGCATCAAATTCTGGATGAAACTTAGATGCGTACGCTAAAGGAAAAGCAGAAATATCTAACTGACCAGTTGTCATAGGTTTCCACTGTTCTTTAGGTTTGTATAATGATTTAGCTGGATAAATTCTGATATCTATTCCAACATTTGCTTTTTTAACCTCGTCAGCAATGATTTGAACCATTTCATGACGTGGATCGTAAGATCCATCAGCTCTTGGTGTACCAGGCCATTGGTGACTTGCTTTTAGCGTAACTGCATAAGCAGAACCAATAGTAGTAAAAACAAAAACTAATGAAGTTAAATATAAAGATATTCTTTTTAACATTATTTTTTCCCTCTATTGTTATTTTTAATAATTCAATTAAAGTGAACTTATTAATAAGAGTCAAGTCGACAAAAACTCATGTAAGATGAAATAATATGGATGGACCTTTAAAAAACCTACTGGTAGTTGATTTAACAAGAGTATTAGTTGGTCCTTACTGCACTATGATATTATCTGATTTAGGAGCTAGAGTAATTAAAGTTGAAGCACCTGAAATCGGAGATGACTCAAGAAAATTTGGACCATTTATAAAAGATTATTCTGCTTATTTCATGTCTCTAAATAGAGGAAAGGAAAGTATTGCTCTTAATTTAAAGAATGATGAAGATAAAAAAATTTTTGAAAAAATTTTATCCAAAGCAGATATTTTAGTAGAAAATTTTAAACCTGGAACTTTAGAAAAATGGGGGTTTGGCTGGAAAGATGTTAATAAGAAATATCCAAAACTAATTTATGCTTCAGCATCAGGCTTTGGTCAAACTGGTCCACTTAAAGAATTACCCGCTTACGACATGGTGGTTCAAGGTATGGGCGGTTTAATGAGTGTTACTGGTCAACCAAACTCTGAACCCACTAGAGTTGGAACCTCAATCGGAGACATTACCGCTGGGCTTTTTACTGCTATAGGTATTAATGCAGCTTTATATGATAGACAAAAAACTGGAAAAGGAATGTTCATAGATGTTTCTATGCTTGATTGTCAAATAGCTATATTAGAAAACGCTATAGCACGTTATCTATCTAAAAATGAAATTCCAAAACCAATGGGATCAAGACATCCATCGATTGCACCTTTTGAAGCTTTCAAGACTCAAGATAGTTACATAATCATTGCAGCTGGAAATGATAAACTTTTTGAAAAACTTTGTAATCTTCTTCAAATCCCAGAGGTAAGTAAAGATCCAAAATTTTCAGATAATTCATCTAGAGCAAAAAATATGGATGAGCTTAAAAAAATTTTAGAGGAAAAATTATTGAGTAAAAAAACGAGTGATTGGGTTAGTGAAATGGAAAAAGATAAAATTCCATGTGGACCAATTTTCAATATTAAAGAGGCTGTTGAAAACCCACAAATAGAGTCTAGAAACATGATTGTAAAAGCATTTCACAAAGTTGTTGGTGATTTTAAACTGGCTGGTAACCCAATTAAAATGTCATCTTATAAAGATGAAAAAACAAGAGGTGATATACCTGATTTAGATGAACATCGACAAAAAATTATAAAGGAATTTTGTAATTAATAAATTTTTAAGAATTTGAATTATCAGTGTCGTCTGCTGCTTGATCTTCACTTTCAGAAACTTGATCTAAAGAAACGTCTCCCTGTTCTGCTTCAGCATCTTCGGATGCAGGAGCTTCTGGTACGTCTGGCTTAGCTGTTTCAGACAATTCTGCTAAATCATCTTTAGAAACCTGAATTTTTTCAGGAGCTTTTCGTGCTCTTTTAGATGGTAGAATAGGTGTTCCACTTTTTGAGATCTCACCTTTGTATAGGCTTTCAAAATCATCACCAACATCCTCATCAGCTTCAGCACCATCATCAACTTGTTCTACATGTTTTCTTAATTTGTAGACAGCGCTTTCAGTCAAATCATCTACTTTGATATTTTCTTCAGCTATTTCTCTTAATGCAATAACTGTATTTTTATCATTATCACGATCTAAAGTTGGTTCTATCCCAGTATTGAGTTGAGTTGCTCTTTCTTTTGCAACCAAGACTAATTCATATGGACTATCTACTTTATCGATACAATCTTCTACTGTAACTCTTGCCATGCCGGTTATCTATAAGCTGTAATTTAAAAAAGCAAGGATTATTTATATATATTCAGGATTTAACCTACTTCTAACCGCGAATAGAGCAATTAAAGATAAGAAAATATATACAAATGAAATCACTGCTATTTGCTCAATAGTAAAGCCTTTATCAATTAACAATCCAAATAAAGCTGTGCCAAAAGCAGTAGAAAATACCATTAATGCTGTTGTTAATGCTTTAATTGATCCAATGTATTTTACACCATAAATCTCAGCCCAAGTCGAAGACCCCAGGACATTGGCAAGCCCATTTGAAATTCCAATCAAGCCAAGGAATATAAAAGCAGAAATAGAAATATCTAAATAAGACAAAACTAACATTGAAATCAACAAAGGTATGTTCATAAAGATCAATAGTTTTCTGCTGGTAAATTTATCGATTAAAAAACCAGAGCCTAGTAAAGTAATCACTGATAAGACAGAATAAGCCATAAATGATTGTGCTATGACAAATTCACCCCACTCTTTTGACTCTGTTATATATGACTGATAAACAAATACACCAGTAGCAATCCAAGGCATTGCTAACATATTCAAACAAACTATATAAAATCTATAATCTTTTAAAACCTCAACACGTGTCCAATTTTTAATTTCTTTTTCAACAAAATTTTGATCATTTACATCTTCTCTTGAGTCAAAGTTCAAATTTTTAATTAATAAAAAAGATGTAAATGGTAAAAAAAATAATATTAATACAGAAATAGATAACCAAATGTTTTGCCACGCAGTTAAAGTAAGTAAATAGACAATTAAAACTGGTAAAATAAATTCTGCAGTTGATAATCCAAACCAACCAATACTTAGAGCTTTGCCTCTAGATTTAGTAAAAAATCTTGAAATCGTTGTAGTTGCTGTGTGAGACATTAATCCTTGACCAGAAAACCTCATTAAAAAAACAGCAATAAATAAAAAAACTATTGATGAAATTTTTGAAAAGAAAAAACAAGAAAAAGCTAACAAAAGAGTTACATATAAAGCAAATCTAAAAATATTTATGTCATCAATTTTTTTACCAACCCAAATTAAAAGAAAGCTACTCAATAATGTTGCAGAAGCATAAATTGAGCCAAATTGTCCATGAGTTATTGAAAGTGTTTCTCGAATACTTGAATTAAATAAACCAAGAAAAAAACTCTGTCCAAAACTAGAAAAAAATGTAAAGATAAATCCAAATATAATTACTTTTAAACTTAAACTTTTAAACATAAAAAATTATGAGCTGTAATGTTGCTTTCATAGGTCTTGGTGTAATGGGCTATCCAATGGCAGGATATATATCAAAAGGTGGTCACAATGTAACTGTTTTTAATCGTACAAAATCAAAAGCAGAAAAATGGATTGGAGAATACAAAGGTAAAATGGCTGAAACTCCAGCAGATGCCGCTAAAGATGCTGAATATATTTTTACCTGCGTTGGGAATGATAATGATTTAAGAGAAGTAACTTTTGGTGACAAAGGAGCTTTCAAAACAATTAAAAAGGGCGCAGTCTATATTGATAACACTACAGCCTCAGCAACAATTGCTAGAGAGATTTATGATTATGCAAAGAAAAATGGATTTGGCGCATTAGATGCTCCTGTATCTGGTGGACAAGCTGGGGCAGAGAATGGCGCACTCACAGTTATGATCGGCGGTGATCAAGCTGATTTTGATAAAGCAAAAGATAAAATTGATTGCTATAGCAAAAAAATGAAATTACTCGGAAAAGCTGGTTGTGGACAATTAGCTAAGATGGTTAACCAAATTTGTATTGCAGGATTGGTTCAAGGTTTATCTGAGGGAATTAACTTTGGGATGAAAGCTGGATTAAATATGGAGGATGTAATTGAAGTTATTTCAAAAGGTGCAGCCCAGTCTTGGCAAATGGAAAATAGATACAAAACAATGATTGATGATAAGTTTGATTTTGGTTTTGCAGTTGACTGGATGAGAAAAGATTTGAGGATTGCAATGGATGAAGCAAAAAATAATGGTTCATTATTACCTGTAACAGAGCTTGTAGATAAGTTTTATGAAGAAGTACAAGCATTGGGAGGTAATCGTTGGGACACCTCAAGCTTAATTAAAAGATTCAGAAAGTAATGTATGCAACCAGCATACTATGAAAATTTCGAGGAAATTCAAAATAAGTATTGGTCTATGCTTGATGATGCTGTGACTAATAGAGGTTCTCCTTTTAGAATTCCTGTCTTTATTTGCGCCCACCAAGATGAGGTGGATGGAAGAATTGTTGTTCTAAGAAAATCAGATAGAGCAAACAATCTATTACAATTTCATACTGATTTAAGATCACCAAAAGTAGATATTCTTAAGAAAAATAATAAAGCTTCTCTAGTTTTCTACGATAAAGAAGAAAAGATACAATTAAGAGTAAAAGTAGAATGTGAAATAAATAATCAAAATTCTACAACAGAAGAATCTTGGAAAAAAACCCAACATATCAGTAGAAGATGTTATCTAACTGATAGTCCTCCAGGAACTATGTCAGAAAATCCAACATCGGGTATGATATCTAAATTAGAAGATTTTGATTATACAATGGAACAAAGCGAAGAAGGTTACAAAAACTTTACAGTTATAAAATGTAAAATAAAGTCTATTGAATGGTTATATCTTGCAGCAAAAGGACATCGAAGAGCAAAGTTTGATACGGAAAGTAACAAAAATAGTTGGTTAGTACCATAGAATAAGATATAAAAATTCATAATGGATTTTCAAACCTCAGTAAAAATTTGTTTTAAAAAATATGCAATCTTTTCAGGAAGAGCATCAAGGTCTGAGTTTTGGTGGTTTGTTTTGTTTGGATTTCTTGGTGGCATTATTACCTGGATTATTGATGTAATGATATTTAATTATCCTGCTGAAGCAAATGGACCAGCAAGTTTAATATTTTCGGTTATTTTAATTTTACCATCATTTGCGGTTGGAGCCAGACGTTTGCACGATACTGATAAGACAGGTTGGTGGCAATTACTATGGATAACATTAATCGGTGGATTATTAGTTATTATATGGCAAGCAACCTTGGGAGAAAAAAAGAAGAATCGTTATGGTCCACCTACTAAGAAATAATTTAAATTTTTAAAAAATCGATTTAGAGTATTTTTTCCAATTATCTTGGTAATGTTTTGTATTCTCAAATACTGCTTTCTTTTCCTCTTCAGTGACCTCTCTTACAACTTTACCGGGTGAACCTATTACTAAAGAATTATCTGGTATCTCTTTGTTTTCAGTAATTAATGCTTTTGCACCTATGATACAATTTTTTCCAATCTTAGCGTTATTAAGAATCACTGCGCCAATTCCAATTAAACTATTGTCCCCTATCGTGCATCCATGAAGCATAACCATATGACCTATAGTTACGTCCTTACCAACTTTAATGGGATATCCTGGATCGGTATGCAAAACACATCCATCTTGAACATTTGATCCCTCCCCTATATGAATATTTTCAATATCTCCTCTTAGAGTTGCATTAAACCAAACACTGGTATTTTTTTCTAAAGTTACATCCCCGATCACAACCGCATTCGGTGCTACCCAATTTTCGCCAGAGTTTTTTGGTTTTTTATCTTTTAAATCGTAAAACATAATTTATATATTATTACATTATGCCAATACAAACTCCAATATGTGATTTCGGTCAAAAGGCTCACGACTTTAAGCTTAAATCAACAGATAATAAAATTTTATCTTTAAAGGATGTGAAAGGTGAAAATGGAACTTTGATTATGTTTATTTGTAACCATTGTCCCTATGTTAAAGCAGTTACAAAAGATATAGCCGAGGATACCCAAAAATTGAGAGATTTAGGAATTAACTCTGTTGCAATCTGTGCCAATGATGCTGAGAATTATCCAGAAGACTCGTTTGAAAATATGATTGAATTTGCAAAAAAAAATCAATTCAGTTTTCCATATTTAGTTGATGAAACACAAGAGATAGCAAGAACTTATGATGCGGTATGTACTCCAGATTTTTTTGGTTACAACAAAAATTTAGAGCTTCAATATCGAGGCAGATTAAGAGAATTAAAAAATTTAGTTCCTGTAAGGGATGGTGATAGTGATTTATTTAATGCTATGAAACAAATTGCTGAAACTGGTAAAGGACCTGAAAATCAAACTCCGAGTGCTGGCTGTAGTATTAAGTGGAAAAATAGTTAATGTATTTAATCGTTACGAGATCTTTTCCCCCAGAGGTGGGTGGGATGCAAAGTTTAATGTGGGGTTTGGCAAAAGAAATGTCCAAAAACTTTATGATCAAAGTTTTTGCTGATCACTACGAAAATCATAAAGAATTTGATAAAAAAGTAAATTTTTCAATAGAAAGAGTCGGTGGAATTAAATTCTTAAGAAAAATAAGAAAAGCACAGCTAATTAATGAATATTTAAAAGAAAGTAAAGTTCAAGGTATTATAGCTGATCATTGGAAAAGTTTAGAATTAATAGTAACTGATAAAAAAAAATATTGTTTAATTCACGGAAAAGAAATCAATCACGCTAAAGGAAGCTCTTTAAATAAAAGAGCAAACAAAGTTTTAGATAGTGTTGAAAAAGTAATAGCAAATTCTGAATATACAAAAAATTTAGCTATTCAAAATGGTGTAGAACAGGAAAAAGTTGTTGTGATAAATCCAGGAATTAGCCCTGCCCAAGAATTAAATAAGACATCGTTAACTAAAGTTGAAAGCTTACTTAAAACAAAATCACCACGTTTAATTACAGTTTCAAGATTTGATAAAAGAAAAAATCATGAAAAAGTGTTGATGGCTCTGAGAAACTTAAAACAAATTTATCCAAATATTGTTTATATTTGTATTGGCTACGGAGAGGAAGAACAAAATTTAAAAGATTTGGTAAATGAGCTCAATTTAAGTGGGCAAGTTATGTTTTTTAAAGAGATAACTGATGACCTTAAAAATGCTTTGGTGGCAAAATCAAATATATTTGTGATGCCATCAGTAAAATATAAAAGCTCAGTTGAAGGTTTTGGTATAGCTTATATAGAGGCTGCACAATATGGAGTTCCTTCTTTAGGAGGATCTGATGGTGGTGCAGCAGATGCAATTCAACACGATAAAACTGGATTAATATGTGATGGAAATAATCTAGATGAAATTTATTCATCATTAAATTCTATGATTGAAAATAAAAAATATTTACATTTTGGTAAAAATGCTAAAGAGTTATCATCTAAATTTGATTGGTCCAATACTATTGATGAGTATAAAAAAGTTTTAGCTTAAGATTTCTTTTTCGTAAAAGTTTTATAAATATGCCAAAGAACAATTAGAATCGTTGTGACCAATATACAGACTGTAAGAGTTCTGTCCCATAGAAACTCCCAAGATCCATTACTTAAAAGTAATGATCTTCTTAGATTTTCCTCCATCAAGCCTCCAAGAACGAACGCTAGTATTAGCGGCGGCATAGGAAAATCATAAAGTCGTAAAAATGTTGCAACAACTGCTATGCCAATCATTAAATAAATGTCGAAATTATTAAATGACATAACATAAATTCCTGTAATAGAAAAAAATAAGATTAATGGAATTAAATAATTTTTTGGGACTGCAAGAATTCTAGCTATGTAGGGAATTAATGGTAAATTTAATATTAATAATATTACCATTCCAATATACATCGACATTATTACTGACCAAAAAATTTCAGGATTAGTCATATAGAGTCTTGGACCTGGCTGTATACCAAAGCCTAAAAGTGCACCAAGCATGACCGCTGTAGTTCCACTACCTGGTATACCTAAAGTTAACATTGGTACAAAAGAACCAGAGCATGCTGCATTATTTGCTGTTTCTGGTGCAGACAATCCATTCACACTTCCTTTTCCAAATTTTTCTTTTTCTTCATCTTTAACTAAATTTCTTTCCATTCCATAAGCTAAGAATGATGCAATAGTGGCACCCGCACCAGGTAATACTCCAATCAAGAAACCAATAACTGAGGATCTTGGAATAGTTCGATACATTTTACCTCGTTCTTCTTTATTAATTCTTATTGATCCAAGTTCTGTTAATGAAACTTGTTTTGCTGCAGCTGTTGGATCATTTCGCTTTAATATGATTGTTAAGGCTTCGCTCATAGCAAATGTTGACATAACAACCAAAACGAAGCTTATTCCATCTGTTAAATTCATATTATCAAAAGTAAATCTTGTAATATCAGACAGAGAGTCTTGACCAACAGATGCTAACATCAAACCAAGTACAACCATCATCATCGCTTTTAAGAATTGTCCTTTAGATGAAAAAGCCGCAATTGCCGTCAACCCTAAAATCATTAATGCAAAATAATCTGGCGATCTAAATGATAAACTTACTTTTGATAAACTTGGAGCCATAAACAACAAATAAATTGCTGATAGTGTTCCACCTGCAAATGAACTCCAAGCAGCGATAGCTAATGCTTTACCGGCTTTACCTTGTTGTGCCATTGGATATCCATCAAAAGAAGTTGCGACAGTTCCTGGAACTCCTGGTGCATTTAACAAAATGGAGGAGGTAGAACCACCAAATACTGCCCCATAATAAACTCCAGCCATTAAAATCAGGCCTGTTGCAGGATCAAAACCATAAGTAATTGGTATCATTAAAGCAATTGCTGTCATGGGACCTAAACCAGGTAACATTCCAATAATTGTTCCAAAGAAACAGCCAATCATAACCATAAAAATATTTTGAAATGATAATGCTGTAGTTAAACCAATTAATATTCCTTCTGTCATCCCATCACTCCAATAGATTTTAAAAAGGGATCCCTTAAATAAATTTCAAGAACTCCGTGAAGTAAATACATAAATCCAGCAACAAATGGGAATGAAAGTAAAAACATTAAGACCCACCTTCTCTCACCTAAAAAGTAATAAGATGCAAATAAAAACAAAGATGTAGTTAAAAAGTAACCCACTTTTAAAATTGTTGCCCCATAGATAATTGCAATAACAATTAGTAATGCCGTTTTTTTGTACTCTAATGTTCTATGTTCAACTTTTATGGTATCTGGATCTGGTAAGATTAATTTTAAACCAGAAAAAAATAAACCGGTATATCCTAAATAAATTGGAAAAGTTCTTGCATTAAATGGTGCATTTTCATCGAACGCAAAAACCTGAATTTGATAAGCTGTATATAAATAAAAAGCTGAGAAAATAAAAAAGAGCAGTGATATAATTTTTGTCGTATTTATATTCACTGCTCTTTAAATTAATTAATCCAGAGGATTAAATAACTCCTAGTTTCTTCATAAGAGCTGTCATTTCTTTCGTTTGAGTTTTTAAAAACTTAACAAACTTTTTGTCTGGGTTATAAATATTTACCCAAGCATTTCTTGCTCTTACTGCTTCCCATTCAGGAGTTTTTTGTACATCGCCTAACATTTTAGCAATAGCTTTTTTATCTTTGCTACTCATGCCTGGAGGACCAAAAAATCCTCTCCAGTTTACGAATTGTACATCATATCCTTGCTCTTTAAGTGTAGGTGCATCAGGTGCATCACCAACTCTATCAGGCGCAGTTATACCAATGATTCTTACTTGGTCTCTTGCTCCCATTAATTCACCTAAACCTGTAGATATAATTTGAGTTTCTCCAGATAAAAGTCCAGCTAATGCTTTTCCACCTGCATCATAAGGAATATAAGCTACAGCATTCGGATCTGCACCAGCAGCTTGAAATGCTAAAGCACCAATTAAATGGTCCATACTTCCTCTAACAGAACCACCAGCCATTTTTATTGAACTAGGGTTTGCTTTATATGCATCAACAACATCTTTAAAGTTTTTGAAAGGTGAGTCTTTTGCAACTGCAATTGCACCATAGTCACCAATTACTCCAGCAATTGGCACAACATCTTTATAAGATAAAGTTCCACTTCCACTCACATAACCTTTGTGTCTTGTGATTGATCTCAAAACTAGCGGTGTTGATTGAACTAAGATTGTATTTTCTGGCTTAGTATTAATCATGTAAGCAAGAGCTTTTCCACCACCACCACCTGACATATTTTCAAATGATGCGCTTTTTAAAAATCCAGCTTTTGTCAAAGCTTCTCCAGTACCTCTAGCAGTTCCATCCCAACCACCACCAGCACCACCACCAATTACAAAGTGTAGTTTTTCAATTGCAATTGAGTTGACTGTAGTTGTTGATAATAAAAGAGCGGCAGAGAATAAAACTGAAAAAAAAGATTTAATTAGTTTCATTATTTCCTCTCGTTGTTATAGTTAATTACATAGATTAAACATACTTTTAGTAATCTAGTCAACAACCAAAGATAGAGCACATGCAGAACGTGATTCCCTTTAACCGAGAAAGTTTTGGGCAATTATTATCAAAAAAATTTTTATTAGTTATTGTAATCTCTATTCCTAGTGCGATTATCGCTGACTTTTTTAAGATCCCACTTGCGTGGATGATTGGTCCGATGATTGCAACCTCTTTGATTGCCCTAAAAGGTTTTCAAGTAATAATGCCAAGATTAGCCCTTAGCTCAATCTTAATTATTTTAGGATTACATATTGGAAACTATATTGATCAAAATTTACTTAATCAGATGGTCAATTGGATTTGGACTACAATTATAATGTTTTTTTATATTGTTATTAGCATTCTAATTGTTTCTAAATATTTACAAAAATTTTCTAATTACAAAGAAAAAACATCAATATTTTCTGCAGCCCCAGGTGCTTTAGGACCATTAATGATTTTAGCAGAGTATGAAAAATCAGATTTATCTCAAGTAGCTACAGCTCATTTAATTCGATTAATAATTATAATAACTTTATTCCCTTTTATAATAGTTAGTCTTTACCCAGCTGAAGCTTTAGAATTAGAAAAATTTGATTACATGTCTCAAAACCATTTGGAATTAATTATATTAATTATTGTTTCATTAGTGTTCATATTTTTTTTTGATAAATTTAAAGTTCCAGCTGCACTCTTATCTGGAACACTAGTTGCAAGTGGAGTTTTACAAATATCTGACATCGCGTCATACAAATTACCTGATGCATCAATAAATTTTTGTTTATTAATTTTGGGAGCTTCTGTTGGATGTAGGTTTGCAAATAAAACATTTAAAGAAGTGGCAAATAACTCTTTTCATGGATTAGTTGCAACCATACTTTTAGTTTTACTGGGTCTGATTGCAGCATACGTTGCAACATTTTTTGTAGATAATAACATTTTATCACTAATCCTATCCTTTTGCCCCGGAGGTATTTATGAGGTGGCAGTAATCGCAATTGCTTTTGACCTTGAGCCAGATTTTGTTGCTTTTCATCATATTATAAGATTGTTATTTATACTTTTTGTTGTGCCAGTGATTTTAAGAATAATTGAAAAAACTAGGTTAAAGAATTAAATAATCTTTCAAAAACTCTTTCAGCACTTAAGTTTTTTAGATCCGTAACTTCAATTGGTTTAAAATTTTCTCTTTCAATACTTACTTTGTACGCTGTTGTATGTTTACCGAATAATGTAAGACCTTTGGCTCCTACATGAGCAGCTATGTGCGCAGGACCAGTATCATTTGCAACAACAAATGAACTATCTTTTATCAGGGCAGTAAGTTGAGAAATATCAAGCGCTCTTCCATTATCCAGTAAAGCTAAGGCATTAATATTTTTTGCTTCACTGATTTCAGTTGGTCCAGGAGCTGTAATAACTTTATATTCTTCACCATACTTATTCGATATTAAATCAATAAGCTTGTTGTAATAAGGCCATTTTTTAATCGTTAAATGGGGTGAACAGAAAGGAAATAATAAAATATATTTTGTTATTTTATAAAAGTTTTTAATTTCACTTATGTCTGTAGCTGCCCAATTAAAATCTGGCCTTAGTGTATTTAATGTACTTAATCCTGAGTCTTTCAATTGATATTCAAATCTTTCGAGAACAGAATTTTTGTCAAATTCACTTTTATTTTCTCCTGCTGGTAAAGTCGTTGTTGAGCTCGACCATATTTCCTTACCTGCTTTTGGAAAAAGAATATTCTTATAAAAATTAGTTCTAGATGAATTTTGCAAGTCAAAAACTTTAGAAAAGTTATGTTTTTTTATTTCACGCATTAAAAAATATAAATATATTAAATTAAACCTAGGTAGTCTTTTGTCTAAAATAACATTATGAATAAATGGATTTTTTTTGAATAAATCAATAAATGGTTTTGTAGTAAGAAGATGAATTTGATCATTTTTATGATTTTCAGATATGTCTTGAATAGCACCACTAGCTTGAGATATATCTCCTAAAGATCCGTGTTTGATAATTAGTATATTAGACATATTTATAACAAGATAACATAGTATTAAATTTTATGAATAAAATTATAGTAGAAGTTTCAGTTGGAGAACTTTTAGATAAAATTTCAATTTTAGAGATTAAAAAAGAAAAGATAAAAGATGCTGAAAAATTAAAATTCATTAATAACGAACACTCTATTCTTAAAAATCAGTTAGATGAAAATATCAAATCTGATGAAAAGCTGAATAACCTTTACCAATCTCTTAAAGAAATTAACTCAAAACTTTGGGTTATCGAGGATGATAAAAGACAATGTGAGAAAGAAAAGGATTTCGGGGAAAAATTTATTAAACTTTCAAGAGATGTTCATTTTCTAAATGATGATCGTGCAAAAATTAAATTAGAGATTAACAATCACACTGGATCAACTATCAAAGAAATAAAAGAATACACCAGTTATTAAATCATTAATGGGACTTCATTTTTCAAAAGAGGAATTTAGAGTTAGAAAATCCAAAGTTTTAGACTCCATGAAAGATCAAAACATTGATGCTTTATTAATGTTTAGACAAGAGTCTATGTATTGGTTAACTGGTTATGACACATTTGGATATGTTTTTTTTCAAACATTAATTTTAGATAAAAAAGGAAACATAATATTACTGACTAGAGCTCCAGATTTAAGACAGGCACAAAATACATCCAATATTAAAGATATAAGAATTTGGGTTGATAAAGATAGATCGAACCCAACCGATGATCTTAAAGTTATTTTGGATGAGCTAAATCTTAAAGGAAAAAAATTAGGAATTGAATATGAGGCTTATGGATTGACTGGAAAAAATACATTGAAGCTCAATAAGTCTTTAGAGAATTATTGTTCTGTTGAAGATAAATCAGACTTAATAACAAAGTTAAGAGTAGTGAAATCCAAAGAAGAAATTGTTTATGTAAAAAAAGCTGCAGAACTGGCTGATCAAGCTTTGAGTGAAGTTTGGAAATATGCCAAAGCGGGTGTGAATGAGTCTAAGATTTTAGCTGAAATGAATAAAGTTATATTTGAAGGAGGCGGAGATTATCCTGCAAATGAATTTATTATTGGTTCAGGAAAAAATGCTCTTCTTTGCCGTTATCAATCAGAGAAACAAACTTTAAAAGCTCAAGATCAATTAACTATAGAATGGGCTGGTACTTATAGACATTACCATTCAGCAATGTTTAGAACAATTCCTATAGGTAAAGCAGATCCTAAACATCATAAAATGCATGAGGCATGTGTTGAAGCGTTAAAGAATTGCGAAAATAAATTAAAACCTGGAAATAAAATTGGAGAGGTTTTTGATATTCACGCAAAAACTTTTGATGATCTTGGTTTTAATAAAGCAAGAATGAATGCATGTGGCTATTCTTTAGGTACTACTTTTGCTCCAAATTGGATGGATTGGCCAATGTTATATACCGGAAATCCATATGTGATTGAGCCTGGAAATGTTTTTTTTATGCATATGATATTAATGGACTCGGAAAATCAATTAGCAATGAACCTGGGTGAAACTTATTTAGTCACTAAGAAAGGGAATCAAAGACTTGGTAAGCAAAAAATTGATTTAGTTGTACTTTAATTAAAGCTGTATTTCTTTTCTAAAAACTTAATCACATTATGGATTATAAAGGTCATAAATAGATAAATACCACCAGCAACAATAAATACCTCAATTGGTTTAAAAGTTGTTGAAATTATATATTTTGCAACACCTGTAAGGTCCATTATGGTGACTGTACTTGCTAAAGAAGTTCCTTTCATCATTAGGATAATTTCATTTCCATAAGCTGGTAAAGATTGTCTAATAGCGATAGGAATTTGAATTTTATAAAAGATTACTTTATTTGAGATACCCAAACTTTTACCTGCCTCTATTATTCCAGGTTTAATGGTTTGAAATGCTGATCTCAATATCTCTGAAGTGTAAGCACCCGTGTTTAGAGCAAAAGCAATTATTGCACACCAATATGGTTCTTTTAAAATTACCCATAAAACTGTTGATCTTAAATATTCAATCTGACCTAATCCAAAATAAATAATGAATATCTGTACTAAAAGCGGTGTACCTCTAAAAACATATGAATATCCATAAGCAAATCTGTTAATAAATATATTTTTATTTAATCTTAGAATTGCAAAAAATAAGCCAATAAATAATCCAATTATTAAAGAAACTGAAAGAAGTTTTAAAGTTATTACAGCAGCATTTAGTAACTTTGGGAGACTATTAATCATTAATTCAAGATCCATTAGTACCCCCTACTATATTTAACTTCTAATCTGTTAATTAATTTCATGCTCACAAAAGTAAGTAGTAAATACAAAACTGCAGCAAATGAATAAAAGAATAATGGATCTCTCGTTGATCCAGCAGCAATATAAGATTGTCTCATGATTTCAACTAAACCTGTAACTGAAATTAAAGAAGTGTCTTTAAGAGTTATCTGCCAAACATTACTTAGATTTGGAATAGCTAATCTTAATGTTTGAGGTAAAATAATCTTAAAAAATTTTCCAAATTTATTAAAACCTAATACATTGGCAGCTTCGAACTGGCCTTTGTCAATTGATTGAATTGCTCCCCTAAAAACTTCAGTTGAATAAGCACCAGAAATTATTCCAATTGCAAATGCACCTGTGATAAATGCATTTATTTCAATATACTCATTATAACCAAATATTGATGCAACAAACATAACTGCACCAGTTCCACCAAAAAAGAAAAGATAAATTACTAATAATTCTGGAACACCTCTTATTATAGTTGTGTAAGAATTAGCTATGAAATTTAAAAACTTATTTTTAGATAATTTTAATGGAGTAAAGATTAACGCAAAAAGAAAACCTATAATCATTGCTGTAATTGAAACAGCTATAGTCATTAGAGTGGCACGAAATAACTCGTCACCCCAACCAGTATCTCCAAATGCTAGAAGTTCCATATAGATTGGCGACTATACATTATAGTCGCCAAATCTAAAATTAATTACATAGAGGCATCAAAACCAAACCATTTAGTAGCTATTCTACTAATGTCTCCGTTTTTTCTAGCCTTCTCGATTGCTTTGTTAAATGCTTTTAATAATTCAGTGTCGTCTTTTCTAATTCCAACCCCAACACCATTACCAAATGCTCCACCTGAAAAAGTTGGACCTACAAGAACAACTGGTTTACCAGATTTTTCAGCATAATCGGTAAAAGCAACTGCAGCTGCTAATGCAACATCACATCTTCCTGATGCTAAGTCTAAGTTTACTTCATCTTGAGTTTTGTAAGTTCTCAGATTTATTTTTCCTACATCACCAGACTCTAAAAAGTTTTGGTGAATAGTTGCTGTTTGTGTACAAACAGTTTTACCAGCAAGTGCACCTGTTAAAGTTTTTAAAGTTTTTTTAACACCTGAACCACCTAGAGTAAGATTGATTCCCTCTGGAGTATTCATACCTTCAAGGTCTGAACCTTTCATAACTGCTAAAGAAGCAACTTCATCTGCATAACCTTGTGAAAAGCTAATAGCTTTTTGTCTTTCTGCAGTAATAGACATACCTGCCATAATTGCATCAAATTTTCTCATAATTAAAGCTG
>CACEKW010000007.1 GCA_902560185.1 uncultured Pelagibacteraceae bacterium
CCTATAAAAATAATTCAGAGCTTAACGCTGAAAGGGAAAATATTAATGTTTCTGAACAAGATCTAAATATTGCAAGAGGATCTTATTTACCAACGATTACGCTTGAGGGAACTAAAAGTCAGGAAGACACCAACAAACTTACTAATCAAGGTGGGGGAGATGCCACAATTAGCGATGTGGACCCTTCAACAAGATCAGTCTCAATTACTCAAACTTTAATAGATTTTGGTAGAGGTGCAGATCTTGCAAAAAACAAGATAGGTATTGATCTTGCAAAAGCTAAATTATTAAAAAAAGAGCAAGATATCTTATATAAAACTACCGAGGCTTATACGGGGCTAATTTCAGCAAATGAAAAGTTAGAAATTAATAGAGCAAACGTTGAGCTTTTAAACAGACAAGTAGAAACTGATAGAATTAGACTTAGTAGAGGTCAAATTTCTTTATCAGATGTTTCTCAATCAGAATCTTCGTTAGCAGGTGCAGAGGCACAATTTATTAAGGCACAAAATGATTTATTAACCAGTAAATTAAATTATGAAAATATTATAGGTAACATTAATGATGTGCAATCATTAGATAAAAGTTCAATTATTAATTATGAACTTCCAGGAGATCTTAATTCAGCAATTGAGCTTTCAAAGAAAAATAATCCTGATTTAATAATTGCAAAGTTAGAGTATGAACAATCTATTAAAGATAAATCAATTGCTAAATCTGATTTAGCACCTACTGCAAAATTATCTTTTGAAAGATCATATACTGAGGATTTAAATACAACATATGATGAGAGAGAAAAAGATACTGTTAAAGCAACTGTTTCTTGGCCTTTTTTTTCAGGTGGGAAAAACATTGCTAAATATAAAAAAAATCAAAGTTTAGAAAATAGAAAAAGATTGATTTTAGATAGTGCAGTAAAACAAAATCAAACTGATGTAGCTAGCGCATGGTCCAATTATCAATCTAATAGAAGTTTACTTAATTCTGTTCAATCTCAAGTTAAAGCTGCTGAAATTGCCAATGAGGGAATTGCCGCTGAATATAATAGTGGGGCAGGAAGAACAACTTTAGAGGTCATTCAATCCAACTCATTACTTTTGAATGCTCAAATTTCTTTGGCAGATTCTGAGAGAAATTACATTTTATCTCAGTTCAATTTGTTAAAGTCCTTAGGATTGCTAAACAGTGATTACCTGAAAATAAGATAATTATTGGTTTTTTGAGGAAAAATAAAATATCTTGCCAATGAGAACAAAATGTGTACATTTATTATATGATTCGAGTGTTAAAAAAAGCAAGAAAAGAGGCAAAAAATGACAAAAAATAACTTAAAAGTAGTTAAATCTACGAAAGATCAAGAATTGGATATTAAAGAAAAAAATAAAGCATTAGATGCTGCGATTAGCCAGATAACTGACAATTTTGGAAAAGGTTCAGTTATGAAGCTGGGTGAAAAAAGAGCAATGGATATCGAGTCGATATCTACAGGTTCTTTAAGTTTAGATTTAGCTTTAGGAATAGGTGGTTTACCTAAAGGAAGAATTATTGAGGTTTATGGACCAGAGAGTTCTGGAAAAACAACATTAGCATTACAAGTAGTTGCTGAAGCCCAAAAAGCGGGTGGAATTTGTGCATTCGTTGATGCAGAGCATGCTTTAGATCCAGTCTATGCGAAAAAATTAGGAGTGAATACTGAAGAGCTTTTAATTTCTCAACCAGATGCAGGTGAGCAAGCTTTAGAAATCGCTGATACGTTAGTAAAATCAGGCTCTATTTCAGTTATTGTAATTGACTCTGTTGCAGCTTTAACTCCAAAAGCTGAAATTGAAGGTGAGATGGGTGATCATCATGTTGGTCTTCAATCAAGATTAATGAGTCAGGCTTTAAGAAAATTAACTGGTTCAATTTCAAATACAAACACAATGATGATTTTCATTAACCAAATTAGAATGAAAATTGGAGTTATGTTTGGAAGTCCAGAAACAACATCAGGTGGAAATGCGTTAAAGTTTTATTCATCTGTAAGAATGGATATTAGAAGAATTGGTGCTATCAAGGATAAAGACGAAATTATCGGAAATACTACAAGAGTAAAAGTAGTTAAGAATAAAGTTGCACCACCATTTAAAGTTGTTGAGTTTGACTTAATGTATGGCAGAGGAATTAGTAAAATGGGTGAGTTGGTTGACCTAGGTGCTAAAGCTGACATTATTGAAAAATCAGGAGCATGGTATGCTTATAAAGGTGAAAAAATAGGTCAAGGTAGAGAAAACGCAAAAACTTACCTTGCTCAAAATCCTAAAGTTGCTGCAGAAATAGAAATGGCGATTAGAGAAAAAGCAGGTGTGATTTCAAAGAAAATTGAAGGAAATCCATTAAGTCCTGAAAAAATTGAAAAAGAGAAGAAAGTAGCAGAAAAAGAAGAGGCTGCAAAAGAAGCTACTCCTTCTAAAAAGAACTAAAATTAAAGGTCATCTTTAAATTATAAAAGGCGCTTCTTATAAGCGCCTTTCCCCCTTTATACCTAACTAGACATAGAATAAAAAAGCTGTATTTTAAAGTATGGCGGATAAATCATTAAATGAAATAAGAAGTACGTTCTTAAAATATTTTGAAAAGAATGATCATAAGATTGTCGAGTCTAGTAATTTAGTTCCAAACAATGATCCGACATTAATGTTTGCTAATTCTGGAATGGTTCAGTTCAAGAACGTATTTACTGGTTTAGAAAAAAGAGATTATCAAAGAGCAACCACTTCTCAAAAATGTGTCAGAGCAGGAGGTAAACATAATGATTTAGAAAATGTTGGTTACACTCCAAGACATCATACTTTTTTTGAAATGTTGGGAAATTTTTCTTTTGGGGACTATTTCAAAGAAAGAGGAATTGAACTTGCATGGAATTTAATCACTAAAGATTTTGGTTTAGATAAAAATAGACTTTACGTAACAGTTTTTCATGAAGATGATGAAGCCTTCAATTTCTGGAAGAAAATAGCGGGTTTTAGCGATGATAGAATTATCAGAATTTCAACATCAGATAATTTCTGGTCAATGGGTGAAACAGGTCCTTGTGGACCTTGCTCAGAAATATTCTACGATCATGGTGATCATTTAAAAGGTGGTTTACCCGGAACAAAGGATCAAGATGGAGATCGTTTTATTGAAATTTGGAACCTGGTATTTATGCAATATGAACAAGTTTCAAAAGATAAAAGAATAGATTTACCAAAGCCATCCGTAGATACTGGAATGGGATTGGAGAGAATAGCTGCTCTTTTACAAGGCACACACGACAATTATCAAACTGATCATTTTAAGAAATTAATAAGTTCGATATCAGATGTTACTAAAGTTAAACAAGCTAATAATAACATATCAAGTTTTAGAGTAATTGCTGATCACTTAAGAGCAAGTTCATTTCTTTTAGCTGAAGGTGTTCTACCATCCAATGAGGGTCGTGGATATGTCTTAAGAAGAATTATGAGAAGAGGTATGAGGCATTCTCATTTATTAGGATCAAAAGAACCTATTTTTTACAAAATTTTTGAATCTTTAAAAAATGAAATGTCTGGAAATTATCCAGAGTTAGAACGATCCGAGTCTTTGATAACAGAAACATTAAAAATGGAAGAAGAAAAATTTTTAGTTTTACTTGATCGAGGAATTAAAATTCTAAATGATGAAATTTCAAAAATTGATAAAGTGTTATCAGGTGAAGTAGCTTTTAAATTATATGACACTTATGGTTTTCCATTAGATCTCACAGAAGATATTTTAAAAAATAAATCATTAAAAGTTGACCATCAAAAATTTGATGAGTTGATGAAAAAAAGCAAAGAACTTGCAAAAAAGAATTGGAAAGGATCTGGGGACAGCTCAGAGGAAGCAATTTGGTTTTCAATTAAAGATAAAACTGGTCCTACAGAGTTTTTGGGTTACGAGTCTAATCAATCTGAGGGAGTAGTTTTAAATTTGATCAAAAACAATCAGGAATCAAAATCATTAGCTACTGGAGAAGAAGGAATGATTGTAACTAATCAAACTCCTTTTTATGGTGAGTCAGGAGGACAACTTGGAGATAAAGGCACAATAGTTTCTGGCAATTCAGTTTTTGAAGTTGAGGATACACAAAAAAAACTTGGAGATTTATTTGTTCATTATGGATCAGTTAAAACTGGAGAAATAAAAATTAATGATGTAGTTGAAATGAAAATTGATGTTGAGAGAAGAAACAATTTAAAAGCTTATCATTCTGCAACTCACTTACTTCATGAGTCTTTAAGAAGAACTTTAGGTAAGCACGTGATGCAAAAAGGATCATTAGTTGCACCAGATCGTTTGAGGTTTGACTTTAGTCACATGAAACCGATTACTAATGAGGAATTAGAGACAATAGATAAATTAGTTAACGAATACGTTAAAAATGGTTCTGAAGTGACCACAAGAATTATGACACCAAAAGCTGCAATAGAAAAGGGAGCGCTAGCTTTTTTTGGTGAAAAATATGGTGAAGAAGTTCGTGTCGTTTCAATGGGTAAGGAAAAAGATGCTTATTTTTCAACAGAATTATGCGGTGGAACCCATGTAAAAAACACCGGAGATATTGGAAAATTTAAAACAGTCAGTCAATCATCTATTGCTGCAGGAGTAAGAAGAGTTGAAGCTTTAAGAGACAAACAGCTTGAGGATTTTATTAAGAATAAAGAAAAGCTCTCAACTTTATCTGTACAAAAAGATGAGGAGACTATCAAAGATTTGTCATCACAAATAATCAAACTTGGAGGTAAACCGAAAGTTGATAATAAAGATTTAAAAGAAATAATAAAAAATCTTTCAAAACAACTTGAACAATTAAATGTTAACTCAGTTCTTCAAGATAAAACAAAAAATATTATTAATGATCAAAAAATTAAGGATATAAATGTTCGATTCCAAAAAGTTCAAGATTTACCTCCTAAAGATTTGAGAAAATTAGTTGATAGTGGAAAAAAAGAACTTGGTGATGGGATTGTAATTGTTTTTGCAAGTAGTGAAGATAAAGTTGGTTTAGGAGTTGGTGTTACTGAAAAGCTAGTGGAAAAATATGATGCTGTAAAATTTGCAAAATTAGGTTCAGAAATTATCGGTGGCAAAGGTGGTGGAGGCCGAAAAGATTTTGCCCAAGCAGGGGGACAGGATAAAAACAAAATTGATGAAGCTTTTGAAAAACTAAAGGCTTTAATTTAGCTTCTGTTTAAGATTGTTATCAATTACATCCAGAAATTGATTGGTTGTTAAATATTTGCTTGAAGGTCCAACCAATATTGCAAGATCTTTTGTCATAGAGCCATTTTCAACACTTTCAATACAAACTTTTTCAATTGTATTTGCAAATTTGATAAGTTCGTCATTACCATCAAGCTTTCCCCTATGTGCTAATCCTCTTGTCCATGCAAAAATCGAAGCAATTGGATTTGTGGAAGTTTCTTTACCTTGTTGGTGCATTCTATAATGTCTAGTTACTGTTCCGTGAGCTGCTTCTGCCTCCATTATTTTTCCATCAGGTGTAAGCAGTGTGCTGGTCATTAAACCAAGTGAGCCATATCCTTGAGCCATGGTATCTGATTGAACATCACCATCATAATTTTTACATGCCCATATATACTTTCCGCTCCATTTCATTGCACATGCTACCATGTCGTCAATTAATCTGTGTTCATAAGTAATTTTTGCATCCTCAAATTTTTTCTTGAATTCTTTATTATAGACCTCTTCAAATATATCTTTAAATCTTCCATCGTATTTTTTTAGAATTGTATTTTTGGTTGATAAGTAAACTGGCCAATTCTTAATTAATCCATAACTAAAACAGGATCTTGCGAAATCCTCGATTGATTTATCTAAATTATACATTGAGAGTGCAACCCCTGGACCGGTAAAATTAAATACTTCATATTTAATTTCATCTTTACCATCTTCAGAAGTCCATTTTACTTCCATCTTACCTTTGCCAGGCACTTTGAAATCTGTTGCTCTATATTGATCTCCAAATGCATGCCTTCCGATCACTACTGGATCTGACCAAGAGGGTACGAGTTTTGGAATGTTAGAACAAATTATGGGTTCTCTAAATACAGTTCCTCCAATGATATTTCTGATAGTTCCGTTTGGAGATCTCCACATTTTCTTCAATTTAAACTCTTCAACTCGTGCTTCATCTGGAGTGATGGTTGCACATTTGATACCGACACCAATTTTTTTAATTGCATTAGCAGAGTCTATAGTGATTTGATCATCAGAGTCATCTCTACTTTTCATTCCTAAATCGTAATATTCGATGCCGAGATCTAAATACGGAAGTATCAATTTTTTCTTGATAAATTCCCAGATTATTCTGGTCATTTCATCGCCATCTAACTCTACTATTGGGTTTTTAACGCTAATTTTGCTCACTTATATTTTTATCTTAATAATTGAATTTCGCGATTTTATATACATATTAATGACAAATTATCAAATAGAAGAATATGTTTAGTAAGATATTTCCAAAAATTCACGCTGAAGGTTATAAATTTTTAGTTATAGCCGGAATAATCACAATAGTATTTTATATTTTTAGTAATTTCTTAGGTCTAATTGGTTTGGTCTTAACTATTTGGGTTTATTATTTTTTTAGAGATCCAGAGAGAGTTATTATTGATAATGATAATTATCTTGTTAGTCCAGCAGATGGTGAGGTGATTAAAGTTGAAGAAGTTGATGGGCCTAAAGAACTTGGTCTAGAGAATAAAAAATTTAAAAAGATTAGTGTTTTTATGAATGTTTTTGATTGTCATGTAAACAGAACTCCATGTGCAGGGAAGATTGAGGAAATCTTATATAAGCCAGGCAAGTTTGTAAATGCTTCATTAGATAAAGCAAGTGAGGATAATGAAAGAAATTACTTTAAAATTAAAGACCCCCACAACAATGACATTATAGTTGTTCAAATAGCTGGATTGGTTGCACGAAGAATAGTTTGTGAGTCAAATAAAGATCAAGAGTTGAAACAAGGAGATCGTATTGGCATGATACGATTTGGTAGTAGAGCTGATATATATTATGAAAATTACGAGCCACTTGTAAAAGTTGGCCAAAAAGCTATTTCAGGTGAGACACTACTTGCAAAAAAATAATATGGAACAAAAAAAACCAAATCTTAAAATTGTAGCAGATAAAAAAAGCGCAAGAATGATTTTACCAAATATGTTAACCCTGATGGGCGTATGTATTGGTTTAAGTTCAATTCGATTTGCTTTGGACGGTAGATTTGAAATAGCAATTATTGCAATAATTTTTGCTGCTTTGATTGATGGCTTAGATGGAAGAATAGCAAGACTTATAAAAGGAACCTCAAAGGTTGGAAAAGAATTAGATTCTTTGACGGATGTAATAAGTTTTGGGGTTGCTCCAGCATTCATTATGTATTTCTGGAAATTAAATACCTTAGGTCGATTTGGCTGGTTATTATGTTTAGTTTATGTAATTTGTGTTGCTTTAAGATTAGCAAGATTTAATGTTAATTCTAATCAAGAACCTTCCTGGAAAGATAACTTTTTTGAAGGAGTACCATCTCCAGCAGGTGCTATATTATTGTTAACTCCGCTAATAATAAGCCTTAGTGGTTTCGATTATATTCAGCTAAATTTTAATATCATTGTTCCAGTATTTTTTGTGGCAACATCATTGCTTCTCATTAGTAAATTTCCAAGTTATTCATTTAAAAAAATAGTCATACCAAGAAAGACAACAATATTTTTATTATTTGGCATAGTTCTATTTTTTGGACTATTGTTAGTTTATACATTTAATGTAATTGCAATAAGTTCTTTAGTTTATGTGCTTTTATTACCAATTAGCTTTTTTCATTTTCAAAAATTAAAAAAACAACATGAAAATGACAAAATTCAAGAGGATGATGATCTTGAAGACATACTTTAATGAAAAAAAACACAATAGTTTCTCTTGCTGATGCTAACTATTTTCCTTTATTAGAGGAATTAATAAATTCTATAAAAAGATTCAAAGAAAGTGAGAATGTTGCGATCTGTATTTTAGATGCAGGCTTAAACAAAGATCAAAAACAAAAATTATCTACTAAAGTAGATGAAATTAAATCTGCAGAGTGGGATATTGAAGTTCCTCAATCTAAAGTTAAAGAAAAGGAATGGCTTAAAAGCCAAGTTTCAAGAGCATTTTTACCTAAATATTTTCCAAACTATGAAAAATATTTGTGGATTGATTGTGATGCTTGGGTAAATGATTGGAGTTCTGTTGAGCTTTATTTTCAAGCTTGTGACAATGGTAAGTTGGGTATTACACAAACAATAGGACCAGGTTACAAAATTACGTCAAAAGTAAATTGGTTATTCGGAAAATTAGCAATAATCAAATCCCAGAATTTTAAACATGCAATAAAATCAAAAATTGGTGCTGATAAAGCTAGAAAACTTGCTTTTGCTCCACATATTAATATTGGCGTGTTTTCCTTAGAAAAAAACTCAAAAGGGTGGAGCTTGTGGCAAAAAAATTTATCAGAAACATTAAAGGCTGGGAATATTTTTGGTTCTGAAGGATTAGCAATTAATATGTCCGTTTATATTGATGATCTTGAAACAGAATTTTTACCCTTAAATTGTAATTGGATCACTAGCAATCTTTTACCGAAATATGATGAAAATCAAAAAACATTTGTAGAACCTTATCTTCCCAATTACAAAATAGGCATAATGCATCTTGCAGCTGGAATATGGCAAGATGGTAAAGATATGAGGGTAGATAAAAGTATAAAGATAGAATTAGAAACTTTAGACAATAAAAAGATTAATAAAAGTTTAAGATTTGATACTTAGTTGAAAAAAAATAAAATTTCAAAAAATTGGATTAATAAACAAAGAAGAGATACTTATGTTCGTCAATCCAAAGTGGATGGTTATAGAGCTAGATCTGCATATAAATTAATTGAAATTGATGAAAAGTTTAAAGTTTTTAAGGGTGGAATTTCTGTAATAGATGTTGGTGCTGCACCAGGAAGTTGGTCTCAATATGCTTCAAAAGTTGTAAAAAATGGGACTATTATCTCAATAGATTTAAAAAAAATGGAAAAAATTAATAACACTATTCAAATTGAGGGTGATTTCACAGAGCCCAATATTCAAGCGAAAATAAAAAATAATCTTCACAATCCAGTTGATGTGGTTATGTCTGATATGGCAGTAAATACGACTGGAATAAAAGATGTTGATGCAATTCAAACTGGAGAGTTGTGTAAAGAAGCAATGGTATTTTCAAAAGATGTAATGTCTGAAAAGGGTATTTTTATTGCTAAAATCTTTATGGGCAGATCTTTTAATGAAATTGTCGCACTAGGAAAAAAAATTTTTAGAGAAGTAAAGGTTTTTAAACCTAAGTCGAGTCGCAAAGATTCTAAAGAGAGTTTTATTATTTGTAAAAATCTTAGATAGACACTTTTAATTTAAAAGGAATCATATATAAAAGATTATGGTTCCTATAAAAGAAGCACTTACCTTTGATGACGTTACTTTAGTTCCTAAGTACTCTGAAATATTACCTTCAGAGGTTGATACGAGTATTAAATTAACAGACTCATTAAAACTTAAAATCCCACTTTTATCATCAGCAATGGATACAGTAACTGAAAGCAAAATGGCTATTGCTATTGCAAAATCTGGTGGACTAGGAATAATCCACAGAAATTTAGATATCAAAAAACAAGTTCTTGAAGTTAGGAAAGTCAAAAAACAAAAATTACTAGTAGGTGCAGCTGTGGGAGCAGGACCTAACGAGTTCAAAAGAGCTGAAGCACTATTAAAAGAAAAATTGGATATGATTGTTGTGGACACTGCTCACGGACATACCAAAAAAGTTTCTGAAATAATTAGATTTATCAAAAAAATTAAAAGTAAAAAAACAGCTCTATGTGCTGGAAATATAGCAACACCAGATGCAGCTAAATTTTTACTCAAATTAGGCGTTGATGTAATTAAGGTTGGGATTGGTCCCGGTTCTATCTGCACAACTAGGTTGGTTGCGGGTATTGGAGTTCCTCAATTAAGCGCAATATTAAATGTGAGAAACGGCATAAAGAATAAAAATGTGAAAATTATTTCTGATGGAGGGATAAAATACTCAGGTGACCTCGCTAAAGCTTTTGCTGCTGGCGCTGATGCAGTCATGATAGGTTCATTGTTTGCAGGAACTGATGAAACGCCGGGTAAACTCAAAAAAAAAAATGGTAAACTATTTAAAAGTTTTAGAGGTATGGGCTCGGTAGGAGCGATGAACAAAGGCTCGGCTGATCGATATTTTCAAAAAAAACAAAAAGATAGTTCAAAGTATGTGCCCGAGGGAGTAGAAGGATTAGCAAAATACAAAGGTAAAGTTGATAAAGTTATTTTTAAATTAGTTGGTGGATTAAGATCATCCATGGGTTATCTTGGTTCCAAACAGATTAAATATTTAAGATATAAACCGCAATTTGTTAAAATTACAAAAGCTGGATTTTATGAAAGTATGGTTCATAATGTCGATATCGTTAAAAGTGATAGTAAATACTGATGACAAAAATATTTAAATTAATTTCTTTATTATATTTAATAATCAATTGCATGAGTATTGCTATAGCGGATGAAAATTTTTTTAATAAAGGTTTAAAATTATTCAAAGATAAAAAATATGAGGATGCAAGGTTTATGTTTGAAAGAGGAATAGTATTTAATCCTAAGGACTCAAATTCTTATCTTTATTTAGCAAAAATTTACAACATTCAAGAAGATCAAGATAAAGAAGAAAAAAATTTGGAAGCAACATTATTAATTGAACCTAATAACGAGGAAGCAATATTAATGTCTATGAAAATAGCTTTAGAGAGATCTAATTATTCAAAAGTAAAAAATTTATCTAATACTTTTTCTAAGGTTTGCAAAAAACTCTGTAATGAAAATAAAGAAATTTTAGACACCCTTGCAAATATAGAACCCAAAAAAAATGAGTCTTGATAAGAATTTGAACAAAATCTTAATAATAGATTTTGGTTCACAATTTACTCAGTTAATAGCCAGGCGAATAAGAGAGTCAGGAGTTTATTCCGAAATTATTAGTCATAAAAAGGTTAAAAATAAAAATATTGATAATTCAATTAAAGGAATAATTTTATCAGGCGGACCATTAAATGTTTACCAAATTAATAAATATTCTTTTGATAAAAGGATTATCGAAAATCAAATACCAGTCTTAGGTATTTGTTTTGGTCATCAAATTTTATCAAAACTTAATGGTGGCAGAGTTAAACAATCAAAATATAGAGAGTTTGGATTAGCAAATATTCGCAAAAAGAGGGAAAGTATTTTGATAAAAAACTTCTTTAATAAAAAAAATATTAATAAAGTTTGGATGAGTCATGCTGATCAAGTTTCGAAACTTCCCAAAAATTTTAACGTTATTGCCTCAAGTCAAAACTCGAAATTTGCTATTATCGAAAATAAGAAAAAAAATTTTTATGGTGTCCAGTTTCATCCCGAAGTTACTCATACAGAAAATGGAAAAAAATTAATAAATAATTTTATATTTTTGATATGTAAAATTAAAAGAAATTGGTCATCAAAAGATCAAAAGATTAAATTGATAAAAGATGTTCAAAATTTAGTCGGTAAAAATAAAGTAATATGTGCATTATCAGGTGGAGTTGATAGTAGTGTTGTCGCTCAGTTATTGAATAAAGCAATTGGTAAAAAATTATTTTGTATCTTCGTTAACACGGGTCTTCTTAGAAAAAATGAGGAAATACAAGTAGTTAAAACTTTTAAAAAAAAATTAAAAATAAATCTGATTTATGTGAATGCAGAGAATGAATTTTTGAAAAAGCTCAGCAATGTTTCTGACCCAGAGAAAAAAAGAAAAATAATTGGAAATTTATTTATCAAAATTTTTGAAAGATACGCTAAAAGAATAAAAAATGTAAAATTTTTAGCCCAAGGAACGCTCTATCCAGATCTTATTGAAAGTAAGTCAGTGACAGGAAGCCAAACCTCAAAGATCAAATCTCATCATAATGTAGGTGGTTTACCAAAGAAAATGAAACTTAAATTGGTAGAACCATTGAAATTTTTATTTAAAGATGAGGTTCGAAAATTAGGATTAGAATTAAAACTTAGTAAAGAAATTATTTCAAGACATCCGTTTCCAGGACCTGGATTAGCGATCAGAATGCCTGGCATTATTACTAAAGAAAAAATCAAAATTCTAAAAGAAGCTGACAATTATTTTATTCAAGCTTTAAGAGAGCACAATTTATATAATAAAATTTGGCAAGCCTATGCTGCATTGCTTCCAGTCAAAACAGTAGGTGTCATGGGTGATAATCGAACTTATGAATATTTGTGTTTATTAAGAGCAATTACATCTGAGGATGGAATGACAGCTGATTTTTATGACTTCAAAAAATCATTTATTCAAATGATTTCAAATAAAATTGTAAATAGCATAAGAGGAGTAAATAGAGTAGTTTATGATGTTACTTCTAAACCACCGAGCACCATTGAGCTTGAATGAAAAAAATAAAAAAAATTATAAATAAAAAAAATAAATCTAAAATTGTTTGTCTTACCGCGTATTCAAAAAATATTGCAGAAGAGGTAGATAAATATGTTGATATTGTATTAGTGGGAGATTCGCTAGGTTCAGTATTGTACAATTATTCAACTACCAGAAAAGTTACTCTAACAGAAATGATCAATCATTCTAAGAGTGTAAGACTTGGAGTAAAAAAAAGTTTAATGGTTGTTGATATGCCATTTAACACTTATTCAACACCAAACGCTGCTTTAAAGAATGCTAAAAAAATAATTAAGGAAACCAAATGTGATGCAGTGAAGTTAGAAGGTGGAAAAAAAATAATCCATCAAATTAAACTATTAACCAAAAACAAGGTTCCTGTAATGGGCCATCTTGGATTATTACCCCAATCGACCAAAGGCAAATTTAAATCTAAAGGAAAGACTACAAAAGAAATCAATCAATTAATTAATGATGCTTTATTACTTCAAAAAAACGGAGTTTTTGCAATTGTCCTTGAGTGCATAAAAACACCAATCGCTAAAGAAATTACAAAAAATTTAAATATTCCAACAATTGGAATTGGTTCATCTGTTCATTGCGATGGTCAGGTTCTTGTTACAGATGACTTAATTGGTTTAAATCAAACAAAAATAAAATTTGTTAAACAATTTTTAAACGTAAAAAAATATATCAATACTGGATTAAGAAAATATGCTTCAGAGGTGAGATCTAAGAAATATCCAACTAAAAAACACTCGTATTAAAAATATTTTTTAAATTGTTCATTGATTGATAAAATTTCTAAGTCCACTAAACCTCCAATTACTAATTGAAGAGCTACTAAAAGAATAAAACCTAAACCAACATAGGCAATCCATAAATGTTTTTGAATATAACTTGCAAGATATGTTGCCATTGCTCCTGTTAAAATTACTGATAAAACCAGTCCAAATATCATAAATCCAAAATTGCCTTTGGCAGCTCCAACTACACCTATCACATTATCAAAACTGATTGTAATATCCGCAAATAAAACTTTATAAACACTTTGAATATAAGATGGTTCTTTAGATTTTTTTGTTGGCGATTTTACTTTCTTTATTTCAAAAAGATCTTTTCTTAAATCATTAACGATCCAGATTAAAAGTAAACCACCTAAAATTTTAATAAAATAAAATTTAAACAAGTAAGTTGCAAATAACGCAAAAATAACTTTAAATATTAAAGCACCAGCCACTCCCCACAAAATAATTTGTCTTCTATGTTTCGGTGCAAAGTTTGCAGCGATCAAACCAATGATAATTGCATTATCTGCTGCCAAGATTATATCGATAAAAATAATCTGAACTAATATGAGTGCTTCTTCTAACAAAGTAAGAGCATAGTATAAAATATTTAAAATAATTCAATTAAAAGTAGTATTATTTTTTTATTGATAATTATTTTAATACATAATGAAATAGTCTTAATAAAAATGGAGGACAAATGAAATTCTTAAAATATTTATCAACTATTTTAGTTTCATTAATTTTGTCAATTAATCTTGCAATTGCAGAGAAATGGGACATGGCTCTAGCTTATGGGGCGGGGAACTTTCATTCTGCAAATGCAGCTGAATTCGCAAAAAATGTTACTGAAAAAAGTGGTGGCAAGTTAACAATTGTAACACACCCTGGTGGTTCGTTGTTTAAAGGTGGAGAAATTTTTAGAGCAGTAAGAACAGGTCAAGCTCAAATTGGTGAGAGATTTATGTCAGCTTTAGGAAAAGAGGATCCACTTTTAGAAGTAGACTCTCAACCTTTCTTAGCAACGTCTTACGCTGATGCGATGAAGTTATATAAAGCATCAAAAGACGAAATCGTAAAAGGATTAGACGAGAAAGGCTTAGTATTTCTTTATGCTGTACCTTGGCCAGCGCAAGGCTTGTATAGTAAAAAGGAAATTAACTCTGTTGAAGATTTAAAGGGTCTTAAATTTAGAGCTTATAATTCTGCTACCATCAGAATAGCCGAGCTAACAGGAATGGCTCCTACAAAAATAGAGGCTGCTGAAATTAGTCAGGCGTTTTCTACAGGTGCAGTAGAAAGTATGATCACATCACCTACTACAGGTAAAAACTCAAAAATTTGGGAAAATGGTGTGAAATATTTTTATGATATTGCAGCTTGGTTTCCAAAAAATATGATAATTGTGAACAAAGATGCTTGGAATAAATTAGATCAGGCAACTAAAGATCTTGTTATGAAACAAGCAGCTTTGGCTGAAAGAAAAGGTTGGCAATTATCAAAACAAGGTAACGTTGGTGACAAAAAAGCTTTAGCTGATGCTGGTATGGTAGTCGGTAAAGTAAATGCACCACTACAAGCTCATTTTGAAAAAGTTGGAGAGACTATGGCTAAGGAATGGTCTCAAAAAGCTGGTTCAAGAGGAGCTGCTGTTTTATCAAGTTATAAATAATTCAATTCTTAAAATTAAGGCCACTTAAAATTTGAGTGGCCTTAAATTGTTATGTTAAAATCACTAGATAGAAATTTAAATAAACTCTATAAATTTTCAGGTTATGTTGCTGCTTTTTTCTTAATTTTGGTAGCAGTTTTTATTCTTATTGGTATCTCATCAAGAATATTTGGTTTTTATATAAGAGGTCTTGCTGAGTATTCAGGTTATTGTATGGCTGCTGCATCTTTTTTTGCATTAGCGTATACATTTGTAGAAGGAGGGCATATCCGGATTACACTTTTTTTAGAAAAATTATCAGGTGCAAAGAAAAAATTTATTGAAACCTGGTGTTTAAGTATTGCATGCTTTTTTTCAGGATACCTAGCTTTTTACTTCGGTAAAATGTTAATTATTTCCTATAAATTTCAAGAACGAAGTGAAGGAGCAGATGAAATTTTGATTTGGATTCCTCAAACAAGCGTAGCTATCGGATCAACAATTTTTTTTATAAGTGTTTTTCATCAATTAATTTTAACCATTAAAAAGATTAAATGACTGAAATACTTTTAACAATTTTCTTTATCAGTGTTTTGTTATTTTTTTTAGGATCTGGAATTTGGGTTGCGTTAAGTATGATTGGGGTATCGGCCATTGGCATGATGTTATTTACCTCAAGACCAGTTGGTGATGCAATGGCCACAACAATATGGGGCACATCTTCCTCTTGGACACTAACCGCATTACCACTATTCGTCTGGATGGGTGAGATTTTATTTAGGACAAAGCTTTCTGAAAATTTATTCAAAGGATTATCTCCTTGGATGCAAAAATTACCGGGAGGTTTAATCCATGTTAACGTTGTTGGATGTGCATTATTTGCAGCAATTTCAGGCTCTTCAGCAGCAACTGTTGCAACAGTAGGCAAGATGTCTATTCCCGAATTAAGAAAAAGAAATTATCCAGAAAAAATCTTACTAGGTAGTTTAGCGGGTTCAGGAACATTAGGTTTACTGATACCACCATCAATTATATTGATTATCTATGGCGTTGCTGTCCAAGAGTCTATAGCAAAATTATTTATTGCTGGGATTATTCCTGGGATAATGATTGCACTGATATTTATGTCGTACGTAATTATTTGGTCTTTAATTAATAAAAAATCTATGCCAAAAATTATTGAGGAGTACTCATTTTTCGAAAAAATTAAAAGATCAAAACAACTTTTGCCAGTTATAATTTTAATATTAGCTGTAATAGGATCGATATATACAGGAATTGCAACAGCTACTGAAGCGGCTTCATTAGGAGTAGTTGGAGCATTAATATTATCCTACTTTCAAAAAAGTTTAACATTAAAAACTTTTAAATCCTCTTTACTTGGAGCAACTAAAACCTCTTGTATGATCGCTTTTATTTTAGCAGGTTCAACATTTTTATCTTTAGCAATGGGTTTTACTGGATTGCCAAGAAATCTAGCTCTCTGGATCCAAAATATGGAATTATCTCCATATGTTTTGATATTTGTCTTAATGATCTTTTATATAATTTTAGGAATGTTTCTTGATGGTATTTCAGCAGTTGTTTTAACAATGGCAATCATTGAGCCCATGATTAGACAAGCAGGTTTTGATATGATTTGGTTTGGTATTTTTTTAGTCATTGTTGTTGAGATGGCACAAATCACCCCGCCTGTTGGTTTTAATTTATTTGTACTTCAAGGCATGGCAAAAAAAGATATGGGGTACATTGCAAGGAGTGCTTTCCCATTATTCTTATTAATGGTCCTGGCAGTTATATTAGTTGTGATCTTTCCAGAAATAGCTTTATGGATGCCAGAGCAAATGATTAAAAATATAAATTAGTATTTTGATTTCTCACCTGCTATAACAGCTTTTAACTGATCATATTCTTCACAATTACAACCTTCTAAAACTTCAAGCCTTTCAACTGCAAGATTATGTCTGTTAGTTGCTACATACAATTCACCGAGATACTCATTAATACCTTTGTGTTTCGGATCAACAGCTAAACCTTGAAGGTAATACTTTTCACCATTCTCAAAATCACCCAGCTTTCTAGTTGTGAAACCTAAATAGTTTAGAGTATCAGCTTTACCAGGTTTTTTTTCATTTGATTTGATTAAAAGTTTTTGCGCCTTTGCATAAACTTTTTTTGCTTTTTCTGACTTTCCTTTTTTTTCATATTTCTTAGCACTTTTTACAAGCAATACAGCCTTTTCATAATTTGTTTTTTTTGCACTTGACCCACCATCGTTTCCACTTGAACCACTGGAGGACGAACCAGCTGCAAAGACATTTGTTGTGATAAATAAGGCAACATATAAAGATAAGACAATTTTTTTCATATTAAATAAATTTTTTCATTTTGTTTAAAGTTTTTAACTCTAAGCCATTTTCAACTAAATTTTCTCTTATCGACTTAGCCGTTGCTAATGAACTTAGATTGTCACCATGTATACAAACAGAGTCGATTTCACAAGGTATTTGCTTCCCACTGTGACAATTAAGCGACTGAGTTTGCACCATCTTTAATACATGTTTTTTTGCTAGCTCAGGATCAGTTATTAATGCATGAGATTTCTTTCTCGATACAAGATTGCCATCATCCTCATAATTTCTGTCAGCAAATATTTCACAAGCGAACTTCATATCTAATTTCTTTGCTGCTTCTTGCATTTTCGATCCAGTAGGTACGAGATATATTATGTCTTTATTAATATCCTTAATAGTTTTGGCTAAAATTGTAGCTAACTCAATATCCTCACATGCCATATTATTTAAGGCCCCATGAGGTTTTACATGAGATACACTTTCTCCATGAGAAGAAGCTATTTTTTGAAGAATTTCATATTGATCAATTATAAGTTTTTTTATTTCACTTTCAGAAAGATTCATTCTTTCTCTACCAAAATTTTCTGGATCGTTGAAAGAAGGATGGGCACCAATACTCACTCCATTTTTTTTCGAAATTTTTACCACTTGATTCATGGTTTGCTCATCTCCAGCGTGATAGCCACAAGCAACATTGGCTGAATTTACGATTTCTAATAAATCTGGATCATACTTATTTGAGTGATGTTTTGATTTTTCACCTAAATCACAATTTATATTAATTTCCATACTCATAATTTGTAAGTATAACATGGCATGATTAAAAATATATCAAATCTTGGTGACGCAGCTTTGTATTGTGATTTCGGGTCTGAGGTAAACAAAGAAATAAATAGTAAAGTAATACGATATTTTAAAAGTATTCAAAAAGAAAATATTGATGGGATCAATAACTTAACTCCCTCATATAATAAATTAATTATTTCATTCGATCTACGAAAAAAAAATTTTCAAACAATCAAAAAATTAATCGAAAATTTAAATATTACTAATGATGATGAATTAGAGACAAATAGAATTAAGATACCTGTTTGTTGTGATGAAAATTTTTCATTAGATATAAAAAGATTAGAGGAAAAGTTACAAATAACTCGTGATAAAATCTATGAGAAATTTTTTGGTAAGGAATTTTTTTGTTATATGACTGGTTTTATTGCAGGTATGCCTTTTCTGGGTGATCTGGAAAATGAGTTGCAAGCAAAACGTTTGGAAACACCGAGGGTAAAAGTACCTAAGGGTTCAGTTGGATTAACAGAACAATTTGCAAATGTTTATACATTTGAAAGTCCTGGTGGGTGGAATATCATTGGAAATACACCACAAGTTATTTTTGATAGCACTAATGAGAATAATCCAAATTTAATTAATCCAGGTGATGTAGTTACTTTTGAGCAAATTACTAAAGAGCAATATTACAATAACAATGAATAAAAATTATTTTGAAATAAAAAGAGCTGGAATTAACACAACATTTCAAGATCAGGGTAGAGGAAACCTTTATCATATTGGTATTCCATTTAGTGGAGCAATGGATAATAGAAATTTTCAAATTTCTAACAAATTGGTTGGTAATGAAGTAAATTTTCCAATAATTGAATTTGCTTATCAAGGTCCTTTGTTAAAGTATTTTGGTGAAAATATTAATTTTGCAATCACAGGAGATGTAAAATTTATAATAAGAAAAAAAAATGATAACATTGAAGGAAATTGTTATCAATCTTTCACTTTAGAAAATGGTGATGAATTGAATATTATAAGCACTAATAAATCTGTTTATGGATATTTAGCAGTAAGTGGTGAATTTGATGTAAATTATCAATGGTCAAGTTGCTCTGTTAACACAAAAGCAAATATTGGTGCAAATAATGGAAAAAAAATAGAAGATGGACAAAAGATTTATATTTTAAATATCAATAAAAATTTAAGTGATAAAAAATTAAATTACATCAATACAAAAATTGAAAATATCAGAGTTATCCAAGGAACAAATTTTGACTATTTTTCTGACGAAGGAAAAAAGATTTTTTTTGAGAAAGAATTTGTAATATCAAAATTATCAGATCGTATGGGTATGAGGCTAGAGGGACCAAAAATAGAAAATATTGTTGATACCAATATTAAATCAGAAGGTTTATTAAAAGGTGTTATTCAAGTACCCGCAGATGGAAATCCAATAATTATGCTTTCAGATCATGGCACTATTGGCGGTTATCCTAAAATAGGAGTTGTTATCAGTGCAGATTATGACAAGTTGGTTCAATTAACCCCAGGTTCAAAGATTAAATTTAAAAAAGTCGAATTAGCTGATGCAGAAATATTATTTAAACTATATGACTTAGAGACGCAAAATTTAATTTCACAAATTTAATGACTTTTATAAGAAACTTACCTGGACCATTATTAATTTTTTTAGGTGCATTAAGTTTAAGTTTTGGTGGATTAATTGTAAAATCTTTTGAGGGAGCTACATTATGGCAAATTCTATTTTGGCGATCTTTATTTTTTTCTTTAACAGTTCTAGCTTTCTTAATTTTAAGTTATAGAGGAAAAACAATTGAATCGTTTTATAAGTCCGGATTACCAGGATTTGTTGGTGGAATTATTTTATCTTTTGGTTTTTGTGGATATGTGTTTGCTATGTACAATACTACTGTTGCCAATACTAATTTTATCATTTCACTCCAAATACTATTTCTTGCAATATTCGGGTATTTTTTCCTTAAGGAAAAAATAAATTTAATTACTCTGTTTTCAATCTGTCTGGCGATGACAGGCGTTTTATTAATGGTTGGCAACTCATTATCTCCTGGAGAATTATCTGGAAACCTTGCAGCTTTTACAATGCCAATTACTTTTGCAGTTTTAATAATGATTGTTAGAAAATTTCCCTCTGTGGATATGGTGCCTGCCCAGTTTGTTGCCGGCGTGAGTTCATGTTTAATTGGTTTTTTGCTTTCCACTAAAATCATCATTTCTCCTCATGATATCTTTTTGGGTTTTCTCGCAGGTTTTTTTCAAGTTGGTTTTGGTTTTATATTTATAACTATCGGTGCAAGAACAACACCTTCTGCAATGGTAGGAATCATAATGTTATCCGAATCTGTCCTAGGACCGATATGGGCATTCCTTTTTGTGAGTGAAAGACCCTCTGTATTTGGATTAATTGGTGGCGCAATTATACTTTCTGCGGTTTTATTACAATTTTACTCGCTTTTAAGTAAACAAAAAAAAATTGTTTCTGATTGACTTTTTTCCACACATGTAAGAATATCCTGCCACGGGAGAGACTACAGATTATCGTAGCGCCGAAGGAGCAACTACCCAGGAATCTCTCAGGCAAAAAGGACCGTAACATATTAACTCTGGAAAGAGATTTAATTCTCGCCGAAGGAGCAAAACTCTCAGGCAAATATACAGATGGGTACAAAGAGTTAATATGGAAACAAAAAAAACATCGCTGTACCAATTACATCAAGATTGTAATGCAAAATTTGTTGAATTTGCAGGCTATCAAATGCCTATACAATATTCTGAAGGTATTGTCGAGGAACACAAATTCACACGAAATCACTCAGGTATCTTTGATGTTTCCCATATGGGTCAGCTATTTATTTATGGTGGTGAAGACTTAATCAAAGATTTAGAAAAAATTTTTCCTTTAGATCTTAAAAATTTGAAATTAAATCATTCAAAATACAGCTTCTTAATGGACAAAGATGCTGGGATACATGATGATTTAATTATCACAAAAACAAAAGAAGGCTTTTTAATAATCCTCAATGCAGCATGTAAAGATAATGACTTTAAAATTTTAAAAGAATTTCTTGAGGATAAGTACAAAATGGTTCTGGATGAAAATAGATCTCTAATTGCCATTCAGGGTCCTAAATCATCAGAAATTCTTAATGATGTTATTAATGGTGTGAAAGATCTAAATTTTATGTCTGGAAACTGGTTTACATTTGAAAATCAGAAAGTTTATATTACGCGATCTGGTTATACAGGTGAAGACGGTTTTGAGATATCAATTGTAAACGATTTTGTCGACCAATTAACTAGAGAATTAATCAACAAAGGATCTAAATTGATAGGTCTTGGAGCGAGAGATACACTTAGATTAGAAGCAGGCTTATGTCTTTATGGTCATGATCTTGATAAAGACAAAACTCCAGTGGAAGCAAATTTAAAGTGGGCTATTTCAAAAGAAAGAATCTCTAAAGGAGATTTTATTGGCTCTGACATAATTATTAAACAATTAAATGATGGTGTCAGTAAAATAAGAGTTGGAATTAAGCCTGAGGGCAGAATTATTGCTAGAGAAAAAACAAAAATATTTAATCAATCAGATGTTCATATTGGAGAAATCACAAGTGGTACATTTGGACCAAGTGTTAATGGACCTGTTGCAATGGGTTATGTGGAAAATGAATTTTCAAAAAAAAATACTAAAGTATTTTTAGAAGTCAGAGGTAAAAAACATCCTGCAAGTATTTGCAGCTTACCATTTTATAAAAAAAGTTATGTCAAAGGGGTAAACTAATGAGTGAAGTAAAATATTCAAAAGAGCACGAGTGGATTAAATTAGATGGAGATGTTGCAACAATTGGTATCACAAAACATGCTACAGAGATGTTAGGTGATATAGTTTTTGCAGAACTTCCAGAAAAAGGTTCTAGCGTAGAGAAAGATGGTACAGCTGGCGTTGTGGAGTCAACTAAAGCTGCTAGTGATGTATATACCCCTGTTAGTGGTGAAGTAGTTGATACTAATCAAGCTATAGTAGATGATCCATCAAAGATTAATCAAGACCCAGAAGACTCAGCGTGGTTTTTTAAACTTAAAATAAAAGATCCATCGGAAATGGATACTTTAATGAATAAAGACGATTATGATAAATTTGCAAAGGAGACTTCAGCATAATGTTACCAAATTCAGAAAAAGATTTTTTAAGAAGACATATTGGCCCTTCTAAAGAAGAACAATCAAAAATGTTAAAAGAATTAAATTATCAATCACTAGATGACTTGATTGACAATACTGTTCCTGAAAAAATAAAGTTTAAAGGTGAACTTAATATTGGTGACTCAAATTCAGAATACGAGGCGTTAAGAAAGTTACGAGCAATTTCGAAAAAAAATCAAGTTTACTCTAATTTTATTGGTATGGGTTATTATGGAACCTATACACCTTATGTAATTTTGAGAAATATATTAGAAAATCCAGGTTGGTATACTTCCTATACACCTTATCAGCCTGAGGTAGCTCAAGGAAGACTTGAGATGTTATTAAACTTTCAACAAATGATTGTTGACTTTACAGGAATGGATATTGCCAATGCATCTTTATTAGATGAAGGCACAGCAGCAGCAGAGGCTATGGGTCTAAGTCACAGATTAAATAAAAAAGATAGTAATTTAGTTTTTGTTTCTGAAGATTGTCATCCTCAAACAATAAATGTAATTCAAACAAGAGCTGAACCAATGGGTTTAAAGGTTTTAGTCGGTAAAGAAGATGAAGTTTTAGACCAGCTAAAAGAAGATTTAGTTTGTGGAATTTTGCAATATCCTGGAACTTTAGGAGATATAAAAGACCCAAGTGAAGCAATTAGCAAAATTCATAAAAAGAATGGGAAGGCGGTGTTAGCTTGTGATCTGTTAGCCCTAGCAAAATTAAAAACGCCAAGAGAACTTGGTGCCGACATTGCAGTTGGAAGCTCCCAAAGATTTGGAATTCCAATGGGATATGGAGGTCCACATGCAGCTTTTTTTGCTACAAAAGATGAGTTTAAAAGATCAATGCCCGGAAGAATTGTCGGTGTATCAGTCGATAGACATGGTAATAAAGCATATAGATTATCATTACAAACTAGAGAGCAACATATCAGAAGAGATAAGGCGACTAGTAATATTTGTACTGCCCAAGCTTTATTAGCAATTGTTTCAGCAGCATATGCTATTTATCATGGTCCGGATGGAATTAAGAATATTTCAGAAAGAGTGTCTCAATTAGCAAAAAGTTTTGCTGATAAAATAAAACAATCTGGATACGAGCTTTATTCAAATAATTTTTTTGACACTGTAACGATTATTACTAAAGAAAAGACTGATCAAATTTATAAGAATGCTCTGAACCAGAGAGTTAATATTCGAAAAGTAAATTCTGAAATGCTTGCTGTCTCATTTGATGAGAGAAAAAATGTTTATAGAGTAAATCAACTATTAAAAATTTTTAATGCAGCAGAATCAATCAAAAAAGAAGATCCATCGGTAAGTTTACCTAATCTTCCAAAAAATTTATTAAGAACTTCAAAATATTTAGAACATCCAGTTTTTAACTCATATCATTCAGAAACTGAAATGCTTAGATATTTAAAAAGATTAGAAGATAAAGATATAGCATTGAATAGAACTATGATTGCACTTGGTTCTTGTACAATGAAATTAAATGCTGCTGCCGAAATGATCCCAATATCATGGAAAGAATTTGCAGAACCTCATCCATTTGTTCCAATTGAACAAATGGAAGGTTTTAGAGATTTATTTACTGATCTAAAAAATTGGTTGCGTTCTATAACTGGTTTTTCAGGTGTTTCTTTACAACCTAATGCGGGTGCTCAAGGTGAGTATGCGGGCTTAATGGTTATCAGAAAGTATCATTTAGATAGAGGTGAGGCTAATCGTAATATATGTTTAATTCCAAGTTCAGCACATGGTACTAACCCAGCAAGTGCACAAATGGTTGGAATGAAGGTGGTAGTTGTTAATTGTGATAAAGAGGGGAATGTTGATTTTGATGATTTAAAGAAAAAAGCTGAACAACATTCGGAAAATCTTGGGGCACTAATGGTAACTTATCCATCTACCCATGGAGTATTTGAAGAAAAAATAACTGATATCTGTGAGTTAGTTCACAAACATGGTGGACAAGTGTATATGGATGGAGCAAATTTAAACGCCTTAGTTGGAGTTGCAAAGCCTGGAAATTTTGGTCCAGATGTCTGTCACATTAATTTACATAAAACATTTTGTATTCCTCATGGCGGGGGAGGACCAGGTATGGGACCAATTGCTTGTAAAAGACATTTACAAGTTTATCTGCCTAATCATCCAGTGATTAAAGATTGTGGACCAACATCTGGCATTGGAGCAGTCTCGGCAGCTCCTTGGGGTAGTTCAAGTATTCTATCAATCTCTTGGATGTACATTAAAATGATGGGATCAGCAGGGTTAAAGCTTGCTACTGAAGTAGCAATTTTAAATGCAAATTATATTGCTCATAGACTAAAAGATCACTTTCCAATTCTGTATAAAGGATCAAATGGAAATGTTGCTCATGAATGTATTATTGATATTAGAAATATTAAATCAGAGACAGGAGTAACCGAAGAAGATATTGCAAAAAGATTAATAGATTATGGGTTTCATGCACCAACTATGTCATGGCCAGTAGCTGGTACAATGATGATAGAGCCAACTGAAAGTGAGGGTTTGCCAGAACTCGATAGATTTTGTGATACTTTAATTAAGATTAAAGAAGAAATTGAAAAAATTAAATCAGGTGAATTTGATAAAATAGACAATCCAATAAAAAATGCTCCTCACACGGACAGCGAACTAGCTTCTGATGATTGGACGCATAAATATTCAAGAGCAGAAGCTGCTTATCCAGCAAAATTCTTAAGAGCTAATAAATTTTGGCCTCCAGTTGCAAGAGTAGATAATGTTTATGGTGACAAGAATATATTCTGTACTTGTCCAAGCATAGATGAATTTAAAGAAGATGCAGCTTAACAATTAATGAAGATTGCTGTTGTCGGCTCAGGCATATCAGGATTAAGCGCTGCATATTACTTATCAAAAAAACATCATGTAGATCTTTTCGAGAAGGAAGATCGTTTCGGTGGTCACTCTCATACTATTGATTTATCGTTTGGTACAAAAAAAGTTTCAGTTGATATAGGTTTTATTGTATTTAATTACGCAACTTACCCAAATTTAATAAATTTTTTCGAAGAGAATAATATTGCAATTGAAAAAAGCGATATGTCTTTTTCTGTATCAGTTGAAAAATCTTCATTCGAATATTGCGGTCGAGGATTAAATGGAATTTTTTCAAATAAGACCAATCTGTTTAATCTAAGATTCCTCAAAATGTTTTTTGATATAATAAAGTTTTACAAAAAATGTGATAATATAAAAAAAATTGATCAAGAGACTACACTTGGTGACTATTTGAGAAAGGAAAATCTCTCAAAAGAGTTTATCAACTTTCATTTGATACCGATGGTCTCAGCCATATGGTCAATGCCACCAAGTGCTGCCAGTCAAATGCCGTTAAGATTTTTCTTAAAGTTTTTCCAAAATCATGGTTTATTTAAATTAAAAAATAGACCTCAGTGGTATACTGTATCAAATCGAAGTAGAGCTTATGTTCAAAACATTATTTCAAAAATCAGCGGTGAACATTTCAAAAATTATCCAATCAAAAAAATTAAAACAAAAACAACAGGTATAGATTTGTATTATGGTGGAGAAAGTGAATATTTTGGATACGACAAAGTTGTTTTAGCAACACATGCAGATGAAGCTTTATCAATAATTGATAATCCAACCGACCAAGAAAAGAATGTGCTTTCAAATTATAAGTATAAAGAAAATATTGCCTATATTCATACCGATGAACAAGCTATGCCAAAAAATAAAAAAGCTTGGTGTTCATGGAATTCATCAATGAAAAAGGATGAAATAGAAAAAAATTCAATTACATATTGGTTAAATTTATTACAAAACCTTAAATGTGATGAAAATATTTTTCTTACCTTAAATCCTTATTTTAAAATTGATGAGAAGAAAATTTTAAAAAAAGTAAGATTTACACATCCATATTTTGATCAATCTGCACTTAATTTTCAAAGTCAGCTTACAAATTTACAAAATAAAAGAAATATTCTTTATTGTGGTAGTTATTTTGGTTACGGTTTTCATGAAGATGGAATAAAATCATCTATTGAAATGCTTAAAACCCTTAATGACTAGTTGTATATATAATGGCGCTGTAATTCACAAAAGATTTAAACCAAAGATACACTTTTTTAAGTACAGGGTATTTTCACTTTTAATTGATCTTTCTGAATTAGAAAAATTAGATAAAACGATTAATTTTTTTTCATACAATAAATTTAATTTGATTAGTTTTTTTGATAAAGATCATGGAGATAGAGATGGATCACTCTTAACTGATTGGGTTAAAAAAAATCTTAAACAAAATAATATGAGTAGTGAAAATATTAGAATTAAACTTTTATGTTACCCAAGAATCTTTGGATATGTTTTTAATCCATTAAGTGTTTTTTATGTGTACAATAATAACAATGATTTGATATCCATATTATATGAAGTCAAAAATACTTTTGGTGAGCAACACACTTATGTTTTTAAAGTAAAAAATGACAATTTATTGCAACACAATTGTGAGAAAAAATTTCATGTTTCACCATTCATTGAAATGAATTGTAGTTATTTTTTTAGAATTTTAAAACCTGCAGATAAAATCTCAGTAATCATAGATCAATATCAATTAAACGAAAAAATATTATATGCTTCTCAAGATGGGAAAAGAAAAGATTTTACAACTTCAGAGTTAATTAAATCATATTTAAAACATCCCCTAATGACGTTTAAAATTATTGCAGCGATACATTTTGAAGCGTTTAAATTATGGACCAAAGGAATAAAGTTTATCCAAAAAAAATTAAAAATAAGAAACAACATATCTTTTGAAAATTAATGTCCTTAAATAGACTTTCAGACAAACTGGTTTTTAACATATTAGCCGGAATAAATGTTGGATATCTAGAAATTATAAATTATCAAGGAGAAGTTTTTAAATTTGGAAATCCTCAGGATAATTTAAAAGCTAAATTGAAAATTAAAAAACCAAATTTTTCTTTTAATCTTATAAAAGGTGGCAGCATTGGTTTTGCTGAGTCTTACATGAGGGGAGAATTTGAAACTGATAATTTATCCAATCTCATTGAAATAACAGCTCGAAATATCAAAATCATATACAAGTTTTCAGGCTTACTCGATTTTCCAATTATAAATTTTTTAAAAGGGATCTTTATAAAAAATACAAAGAATAGAAGTAAAGAAAATATTGCAAAACATTATGACTTAGGAAACGATTTTTTTTCTTTATGGCTTGATGAAACTTTAACTTACTCAAGCGGAATTTTTAGTGAGACCACTAAAGATCTTTCAGAGGCACAAAACAACAAATATCAAAAAATGATAGATTTAATAAAACCAAACCATGGCGACAGGGTTTTAGAAATTGGATGTGGCTGGGGTGGTTTTGCAGAATATTTAGGAAAAAAATATGATGTAAAATTAGATTGTATTACTATTTCAAAAAAACAATTCGAATATGCAAAAAGAAGGATTCATAATTGTGGTTTAAATGAAAAAGTAAATATTGAAATAAAAGATTATAGAGATTTAAAGAATAAATATAATTCAATAGCCTCCATAGAAATGATTGAAGCTGTAGGGCAAAATTATTTGGAAAGTTATTTTAAAACTATTAAGAAAAACCTTTCTACAGATGGTAGGGCCGCCATTCAAGCAATTACAATAGATGATAGTTTATATGATAGATATAAAACGAAACAAGATTTTATTCAAAAATATATTTTTCCAGGAGGATTTTTGCCAAGTAAAAATAGCTTAAACAAATATGTTTCAGACAATGGTTTAACAATAAAGTCTTACGACTCATATGCCGATCATTATGCAAATACATTAGCTATTTGGAAAAATGAATTTAATAGAAAATGGGATCTCATTAAAAAACAAGGTTTTGATTTAACTTTTAAAAGAATGTGGGAATTTTACCTATCTTATTGTGAGGCTGGATTTAAATCGAAAAATATTGATCTGATACAATTTTCAATTCAAAATAAATAAATAACGGGGGCTTGTGAGGAAAATAATAAACTTAAGATCAATTTTATTGATAATCTCTTTATTCTTAATTACAAACTGCTCAAATAATAGCGATATGAAACCAGAAGATTTTAAAGGTAAAGAACCGAGATTAATCATAGAAAATTACTTGTCAGGCAATGTTAAAGCTTGGGGAGTTCTTCAGAATAGATCTGGAAAAGTTACTAGACAATTTTCAGCAGATTTAGATGGTAAGTGGGATGGTAAGCAATTAATTCTTGATGAAAAATTTAATTGGGATGACGGTGAAGTACAAACTAGACAATGGCAAATTACCAAAATAGACGATAACAATTATGAGGGAACTGCTGGAGACGTAGTTGGTAAAGCCAGGGGATATTCATATGGTCCCGCGTTTAAATTTGAGTATGTTTTATTAGTTCCAGTAAAAGGCAAAGAAATTAAGATTACTTTCGATGATTGGATTTTCAAACAGGATGATCGAGTAGCAATTAATAGAGCTACAATGACTAAATTTGGAATTAAAGTCGCTGAATTGACTGTAGTATTTGTAAAAGATTAATCTTTCTTTTGATATTTTGTTAATTTTCCAACTAAACCAAAATAAATCTTACTCGGAAGAAAACTTAAGATTTTCAGTACAATAGTTAATGATTTTGGAAAATGAATTTCAAAAGTTTTTTTATTGACCAAGCCATCATATATTTTTTCAGCCGCATATTCAGTAGTTTTTAAAAAAGGCATTTTAAAATCATTTTTATCAGTCATTGGAGTTTTGATAAAACCTGGAGATACCAAGCACACTCTGACATTTGATCGACCAAAGTCAAAATATAGACTTTCTGCTAAATTATTTAGAGCAGATTTTGAAGGTCCATATCCAGTTGAATTTGGTAAACCTCTATAACCAGCAATTGAGGAAACAATAGTAATTGTTCCACTTTTCTTTTTTTTAAAATATTCTTCAACTGCTTTAATAGTATTTAATGTCCCAAAAAAATTAATTTTAAAAACTTCCTCAATTTGTTCAACATCAATATCTCTTTCTTTTTTTGGATTCCATGTGCCAGTGGAAAAAAAACAAATATCTATATTTCCAAATTTATTCTTAATTTTTTCAAAAACCTCTTTACATTTTGATTTATCAGTCACATCTAATGGAAATGGACTTATATTTTCATGATTGTTTGCAATCTCATCAAGAAGATTCTCACGTCTGGCTGAAATAGCAACATTCCATCCTTCATTAGCAAATTTTATTGCAAGAGCTTTGCCGATTCCAGTACTCCCACCCGTTATCCAAATTGTTTTTTTATTCATAATCTAAAGATGTATAATACTTTAATGCTAAAAAATAAATTTTTATCATTCATACTTTTTTTTATTATCACATTTTCAGCCTCATTTATTGGAAGTTTAGTCACAATTAATTTTAAAGACCCTTGGTATTCTCAATTAGTCAAATCTGATTTTAACCCACCTGATTGGATATTTGCACCTGTTTGGACTACGCTATATCTAATGATGACAGTCGCTATTTGGTTTTTTTGGCATAGTAAAAGTAGAGACATGAACACGATTTATATTTATTTTATTCATATTATATTTAATACAACTTGGAGTATCGTTTTTTTTGGATTACACCAAATTTTTTTAGCTTTAGTTGTTTTGGTAATCTTAATTGGTTTAATAATTACTTTAGTAATTAGATATAAGCGTGTCAATTTTGTGAGTTATTATTTAATGATTCCCTATTTACTTTGGTGTTGCTATGCATTATTTCTGAATATTAACTTACTAATATTAAATTAATGGATGATGTTGTAATAGTTGGTGGTGGAATAATTGGAGCCGCGACTGCTTACTTTTTATCAAAAGAGGGCAGAAAAGTTAAAGTTATAGAAAAAGATCCAACTTATAAAACTGCTTCTTTTCCTTTGTCATTAGGTGGCTTTAGAAGACAATTTTTCCAAAAAGAAAATATTTTATTAGGAAAATTTGCCCGAGAATTTATTTTTCAAATTCCAGATTTATTAAAAACTGAAAAAAATCCAAAACCCACTGCTAGTATGGTGACTAATGGTTATTTATTAATGTTTGGACCTGAGCATGCAGATGAACAATATAAAGCGCTCGAAAATCATAAAGCTTGTGATGCGGGAACAAAAAATATCAAAGGCTCTGAGTTGAATAATTTTTTTCCATATATCAATAGTGAGGGAATTGAAACAGCGACTTTTACTGACAATCAAAGTGAAGGATGGATCGACCCCTTCATGTTTCATAGTGCTCTAAAAAGTAAAGCAATTGATCTTGGCGCAGAATTTGTTAAGGGTGAAGTTAAATCTCTTTCAGAAATTAATGCTAAGACAATTATTTCAGCAGCTGGATGTTGGACTAAAGAGCTTTTAGAAGATATTCCTGTTGAACCTCAAAAACATACAGTTTTCAGAGTAAAGTGCCCAAAACATTTTCCTGAAATGCCATTAACGGGAGATCTAACAACAGGAGTTTATTGGAGACCTGAAGGTAAAGAATACTTAGCTGGTTCACCAAAATCAGTCTTTGATGCCAAAGATCTTGAACCTGCATGGGATGATTTTGAAGAATTGGTTTGGCCAGCATTAGCTCATAGAATACCGGCTATGGAAGAATTAAAATTAACTGGTGGATGGGCTGGATATTATGATTGCAATCGACTTGATAACAATGCAGTTGTTGGCAAACATCCAAAATTTGAAAATGTTTACTTAGCAACAGGTTTCACAGGAAGAGGATTAATGCAAGCTCCAGGAATTGGCAGAGCATTAACAGAATTGATTACGACGGGTGCTTATCAATCAATTGATATTTCAAATATGGCTGTAGAGAGAGTTTTAGGTAAACAGGCGAGACATGAGCCATATGTTCTTTAATTAAGTTCCACAAAAAGTTTGATAATTTTCATTTGAACTGGATAACATTTGGTATTCACTGATATCTTTTTGATCAGTATAGGGGCTATTTAAGATTTTTAAAAAGTTAAGCAAAGGTTCCAAATTTCCTTGATCTGCATCTCTAAGAGTATTTTCAACTATATGATTTCTTGGAATTAAAAGAGGGTTTGTACTTCTCATCAATTTTTTATGCTTTTCTTTTGAATTATCATGACTTGATGATCTTTCCTGCCACCTTTTTTTCCAGTTGCTAAAATCAGCACCTTCATAAATATTATTTTTTTGAGTTTTAAAGTTCATCAAGTGGCAAAATGTATTTGTGTAATCAACTTTATTTTGATGCATCCAAGTGAGTAAGTCTAAAATTAGGTACTTATCTTTTTTATCCGAACCAATTAAGCCCAGCTTAGCTCTCATCATATCTAACCACTTTTCTTCATATGTTTTTTCAAAAGAGTCAATTATTTCAGTTGCTAATTTTACAGCTGTGTCTTGGTCTTTATCAATCAAAGGTATCAAGCACTCAGCAAATCTTGAAAGATTCCATTTAGTTATAACCGGCTGATTGCAATAAGCATATCTACCTAATTTATCAATTGAACTAAATACAGTTTTTGGATCATAAATATCCATGAAAGCACATGGTCCGTAGTCAATGGTTTCACCAGCTATACTCATGTTATCTGTATTCATTACACCATGAATAAATCCAACTCTCATCCAATTGACAACTAAATCAATCTGTTTATCTAAAACAACTTTTAAAAGATCTAAGGCTTTATTTTTTGAATTTTCAATTTCCGGGTAATGTCTTTTGACAACATAATCAAATAATGTCTCCAACTCACCTTTTTTATTCCTTGCCGCAATATACTGAAAAGTTCCTACTCTAATATGACTTGATGCTACTCTGGTGAGTATAGCACCTTCTAATGGTGTCTCTCTAATTACATTTTCTCCAGTTTTCGCGACCGCTAGACTCCGCGTCGTTGGTATATTTAAGGCATACATTGCTTCACTTATTAAATATTCTCTAAGCATAGGCCCTAATGCGGCTCTTCCATCTCCATTTCTTGAAAAAGCAGTTTTTCCTGAGCCTTTAAATTGAATATCGTATCTATGATTATTTTTAGATACATGTTCTCCAATTAAAACTGCTCTACCATCACCAAGCATTGTGAAATGGCCAAATTGATGACCCGCATAAGCTTGTGCTATTGAATTACTATTTTTTGGCAATTCGTTTCCAGTAAATATGGCTGATAATTCAGACTGACTTATTTCAGAAAAATCTAAATTTAGATCCTTGGCCAAAGACTTATTTAACAAAATCAGTTTAGGATTTTTAACTTTTACTGGATTTATTATTTCTCTAAATGGCTCAGGCAATTTGGAATATGTGTTATCAAAATTCCAATTGATGTTGTTTTTCATAAATTGCTACATTTTCCAAATTCTATTTAAAATCTCTTCTCTTCTACAAGCTTTTTTATATTTTAAATAATTCAAAAAATATACTTGATAATAATCTTGATGACGATCTTCAGCTATATAAAATTTTTCAAATTCTCTTATATAAGTTACAACTTTTTTATTAAATTTTTTTTCTAGTCTTTTAAAATCTTTTTCAATTAAATCTTTTTCCTTTTGATTTGTATAAAAAGCTGCAGATCTGTAGCTATAACCTTTGTCGCAAAACTGACCAAAAGGATCAAATGGATCTATGTTGAGCCAAAAATTTTTAAGTAATTCTTCGAAAGATATTAAACTTGCATCATAAATTACCTCTACAACTTCGAGGTGACCTGTATTTCCATAAGTAACTTCTTCATAGGTTGGATTTTCAGTTTTTCCTCCAGAGTATCCTGAAATCACTTTCTCAACACCTGTTAATTTTTCAAAAGACTCTTCCATGCACCAGAAACAACCACCAGCAAAATATGCTTTACTTTTTTCAGATGCCAATACTGAATTTGTAATTATTAAGTTTAAAAATATAAATAATAAAAATCTCATGACTAAAAATTTATACAAAAATTGGGAATTGAGTCTAGATTATTAAAGGTAGCTACTTTTAAGTAGCATACCTTTAATAATTAAAAGAATGATTTATTTTTTCTTATATTTAGCTGCCTCTTCAGAACCACCTGTGGCAGATCCTTTACTATATGAGTGAGCACCCATTCCAGCCAATTGTCCATCTTTGACTATAAGATATTGATCTCTAATTTCTTTTCCTTCAAAGAAACATTCTAAGATTTCTCTTACACCATCAGCATATCTTGTTTGAGCTGACAAAGATGTTCCAGAAGTATGAGGTGTCATTCCATGGTTAGGCATTGTTCTCCATACATGATCATTTGGAGCTGGTTGTGGAAACCAAACATCTCCAGCGTAACCACTTAGTTGACCACTCTTCAATGCTTTTGCAATCGCATCACGATTACAAATTTTACCTCTTGCAGTGTTTACAATATAAGCACCTTTTTTCATTTTGCTTATCATTGCATCGTCAAATAAGTTCTCAGTCTCAGGATGGAGTGGACAATTTATAGTCACGACATCACAAACTTTAACCATAGACTCTACTGACTCATGAAATGTTAAGTTTAATTCTTTTTCAACACTATCTGGTAATTTATGCCTATCAAAATAATGTAAGTGTACATCAAATGGTTTCATTTTTCTTAATGCATCTAAACCGATACGGCCAGCAGCAACAGTTCCAATGTGCATACCTTCAACATCATAAGATCTTTGCACAGCGTCTGCTATGTTCCATCCACCTTCATTAACAATTCTATGTTGGTTGTGATAGTCTCTCACCATTGATACAATCATCATTACAATGTGTTCAGCAACAGATCTTGAATTACAAAAAGTTACTTCAACTACATCAATTTTGTTATCCATAGCTGCTTGTAAATCTACATGATCAGAGCCAATTCCAGCTGTAATAGCCATTTTTAAGTTTTTTGCTTTAGCAATTCTTTCTTTAGTTAAGTAGTATGGAAAAAAAGGTTGAGAAATAACTATATCAGCGTCAACGATATGCTTATCAGCCTCACATCCATCTCCGTCTTTACTATTAGTAACTACTAACTCATGTCCATTACTTTCTAAAAATTTTCTTAATCCTAATTCTCCTGAAACACATCCTAACAATTCTCCAGGATTAAAATCTCTTCCTTTTGGTGAAGGTAAGGTCATCCCATCTGGATATTTTTCTAGTTTAGGAAGATCTTTAAGTGGATATGACTTGGGCATTCCTCCTTTTGGATCATCATATAATACACATAATATTTTCATTTATTCTCCTGCGTTACTTTCGATCATTAATTTATTTTGAGACATCTAACATTATTTTAATGTCGCTAGCAAACAATTTATTTTGTTTTTGGATAACTCTTTTTAAGTATAAATTTATTAATTATAATAGCAAAAACCAGAATAATTATTGATCCTGAAATTATTGGGCTTAACAAGTAGTCTAGCGAGACACTACCCATAATAACTATAATTGGATTTCCACCTGCAGGTGGATGAGTTACATTTAACAATATCATTAGACCCACTCCAAAACCAACTGCTAATGGTATAATTATAAATAATGGCAAAGGAATTAAATATAAAAAAAACATTCCTACAGTTGCAGTTACTAAATGTCCAAAAAAAACATTTTTGGGTTGGGCAAAAGGGCTTTCAGGATATCCATACAACAGAACCATTGATGATCCAAAAGATGCAATAAGAAAAATCCCAAATTCAGTTTTGTAAGTTAATAAAGTTAAAATACCTATAGTGATAATTGAAAATAATCCTGCGATAAAAGATTGTTTTAAATTACCCATGAGATTATTTTGATACTATCTTTTTTAGAGTTTTAAAAGGTAATAAAATACATTCTTTACGAGATAGATTTTTATCATTAAATATTTTATTAAGTGATTTCCATTTTTTTTCAATATTTTCAACGTTTCCCTCAAAATAATGTTTTGCATCGTCGCACAATTCATTAATTTTAGACTTATTTTCATTCATTGAAATTTTTGAAAGTAAGCTTGCTGAGGCTTGACAATAAACGCAGGACTTACCTTGATAACCAAAGTCAACAATTTTATTTTTTTTGATAACTAAATCTATTTGCATCTCATCACCGCACATTGAATTTTTCAATTTTGAGTGGTGTGTATAGTTTTTGATACTTTTGTTGTTGTTGGTATCAGAGGCTATTTTAAGAATATCCAAATTCATATTAATTTATTATATTAGTGCTAATACTTTGTATAACAATTTAATTTATGTTGTAGTGCTAATCAATTAGATCTAAATAGTCGATTATGGTTGAACTTAGAAATGAAAAAATAGCTGTACCGGTCGTTTTATTTGCAGGGATACTTTGGTCGTTTGGCCCTCTAGTAGTGAGATATATGAATGATCCTCATATGGTTCCTTGGCAATATATTTTTGGTAGAGGTTTAACTATTTTTATTATTTTAAATTTATATTTATATTTCGAAGAGGGAATAAATTTTTACAAAAATTACAAAAAAGTAGGTAAATCAGGATTGGTTGGTGGAATTGGTCTTGGTATTGCAATGATTTCATTTATTTATTCAATTACAAACACTACTGCAGCAATTACTTTATTATGTTTAGCTGCAATGCCTTTTTTCACTGCATTATTAGCTTTTTTATTTTTAAAGGAAAAAATTTCTCTTAATGTCTGGATATCAATGCTTATTGCAACTGTGGGTATTATAATCATGGCTGTTGGTAATACTGAAAAAAATTCTTTAATAGGTTTTGTTTTTGGACTTACATCATCAATTGGATTTTCAATTTTTTCAGTCACTTTAAGATGGAGAAAAGAAACTCCAAAATTTACAACAGTCGCTGTTGCGGGTTTATTTTGTTTTATAACTGCTACGATTATGATTTTGGTTAATAAACAACCTTTTTTTGCTACAAGCTATAATAGTGCAATGTTTTCTCTTCATGGAGTATTAGTGTGTCTAGGTCTTATTTTATATTCTATAGGATCTAAAGCAATCCAAGCAGCAGAGTTAACATTATTATCTCTGACGGAAGTTATTGGAGGAATTTTTTGGGTATGGTTACCATTGTTCGGGATTAATGAAATTCCGTCAACGAATACAATAGTGGGTGGTTTCTTTCTTTTTGTATCAATTATATATTATAGCCTTATCATGAGGTGGAATAATAGATACATCGCTCTAAATTAAATTTAATGGATAGAAATAAAGTCATTGTAAATAGTTGGAATGAGTGGGATCCATTAAAACATGTAATTGTTGGTAGGGCTGATGGTACATGTATTCCTGCAGCAGAGCCTGCGCTTGAAGCAAAAGTTCCCGAGGACTCTGATATGAAAGGTAAATTTGGTCCAAGAACAAAAGATACAATAGATAAAGCTAATCAATTGTTAAATGATTTTTCAGAAATATTATCTAAGCGTGGTATTAAAGTAGATAGACCAACACCAATTGATTTTAATCAAAATATTTCAACTCCTGACTGGAAAGTTGAAACTATGTTTGGTTGTATGCCTCCAAGAGATGTTTTACTGACTGTGGGCAATGAAATTTTAGAAGCTACTATGAGTTATAGATGCAGATGGTTTGAATATCTTTGCTATCGACCTCTTTTAAAAGAATATTATAACTCAGACCCGAACATGAGACATGAGTCGGCTCCTAAACCTAGATTGACTGATGCAGATTATAGAGAAGATTATTTGTCTGACAAAATAGGTATTGAAAAAAGATTAAAGTGGACTGAAGATAAATTTTTTGTAACAACTGAGGAAGAACCTTTATTTGATGCAGCAGATATACTACGATTTGGAAAAGACTTAATTGTACAGCATGGTTTCACCACAAATTTAAAAGGTATTGATTGGTTAAAAAGACATTTTAAAGATCATAGAATTCATGCAGTAAACTTTCCGGGTGACCCATATCCAATACATATAGATGCAACCTTTACTCCTATAAAAGAAGGTTTGATTATAAATAATCCTCAAAGAAAATTACCTAAAGATCAAAGAAAATTATTTGAAAATAATGGATGGGAAATAATTGATGCCGCTCAACCAGCCCATAATGAACCACCACCACTTTGTTATTCATCTGTTTGGCTTTCAATGAATGTTTTAGTGTTAGACCCTAAAACAGTTTGTGTTGAAAAAAGTGAAAAATATCAGGCAGAACAATTAGACAAGTTAGGTATGGAGGTAATTCCAGTAGATTTAAGAGATGCTTATGCTTTTGGAGGTGGACTTCATTGTTGTACTGCTGACGTTTATAGAGAAGGGGAAATCAAAGATTATTTTCCAAAACAATAAAAAAAAGATTAATTTTCTTTAGATTTATCTATATTAAAATTCTCTAATCCACTTGATGAACTTTTGAGATTTTTATCAATTTCCTCAAATCTCGCTCTTTTTTCGATTTCTTTTTGAATAAGCCTTTGTTCTCGTCTAATTTCTTCTTGTTCTTTTTGCTTTCGTTCTCTATCAAATTTTTCCTCCCACTCCTTTATTTTGATAAACTCAGCTTCTTTTTGTCTATCTTCCTCTTCTTTCAATATTTTTAATTCTCTATTTTTACGTCTTTGCTCTTTTAATTCCTTATTTTTTTGCTCATCTTCCCTTACTTTTAAGTCGATATCTTTTCTATTTTGCTCTTCTTCTCTATTTTTTAATTGTTTTTCTTTTTCTCTTAATTCTTTTGCAACGAGTATCAACTCCTCGTCTTTTTTCGTAAGTCTTTCACTTTCAATTTTTTGTTGATCTTCTTTAGACCTAATTTCTTTTTCTCTTACTCTTAGCTCTTCTTCATTTGAGCGGATTTTACTACTTTCTTTATTGAGCCTATCCTCCCAAAGTTTCAATTCTTTCTTTTCCTTTTGATAAGAATTTCTTTCCTCAAGTTTTTGTAATTTAATAGCCTTAATTTTTTCTTGTTCTTTTTTTTTCTTATAATTAGATAATGCGCTACTTAACGAACTTGTTGTTAACGTTGCTATTTTAGCAAGTCCGTTAGTTTTTTTTTTTACTTTTGTTTTCTTTTTTTTTAATGGCATTTTTTAATTTTTATTTATTTCACTAGATAAATGAAAATTATTCAATAAGATTCTTAAAAAAATCTATGTAGTCCGACTAAAATGAGTTACAACCTGAAAGGGATATATTTAGTATGTCACTTCCTTTTTTTGATCTTCGTTCTCGTCTTTTTTATATTTTACACCTTTTCTCTCTAAAATTTCTTTAACTTTTTCTGAATATGGTTCTTCTATGTGTTCAGTAGTAGGATTAAGTTCAATACCTGCAGGAGTAATGGTCTGTGGCATTGCAACGAACTGAGAGTCTGGATTTTCAACAGTTTTTCTCACTTTCATTCTATATATTCCAAAAAATCCAATAAAAGAATGAAAAATAAATAAAAATACAAAGAAACCATTTGGTCCAACTAGATCCATAAATATTGAACAAAGAAATGGCCCACTCATTGCTCCTAATCCAAAAGCAAATTGCAGGCCCGCTCCAGCTGCTACAAACTTTTCTTTTGAAATATAATCATTTGTATGTGCTAGAATTAAAGAGAACATTGGCAAACTACAAAAAGAAAAAAGGATAAAGAAAAAATAAAACCATGTTTTGCTAGTTGCAAGACCACCGGGCAAATACATTTGTCTTGAAACGAATATTGCAATAATTGCAAATATTGCCGCCCCAAATGTTGAAAAAACAATTACTCTTCTTCTATCATAAATATCAGAAATTTTACCAACTGGAAATTGGGCTACTGCACCTGATATTGCCAATAAGAAAGTAACAATTGATATTTCTAAAATGGTGAAGTTCATGGAGGTAGCGTAAACAGCTAGTAATGTGAATAAAGCTGATTGTATTGTTCCATAAAAAAGAGAGCTCACCATACCAAAAGGTGAAGCTTCATATAATTCTCGCATATTCATTGCTTGTATTTTTTTAAAGTTTGGTGGTTTCTTTTTAGTTAATAAAATTGGTATTAAAGCTGCAGAGGTAATTACTGAAACTAATATAAATGGTTGAAAGTTTTTAGGACTATTAAAATTTAATAAAAACATACCAATTCCCATAGTTCCATAAAGTATGACCATATAAATAGAAAGCACGCTGCCTCGATTTTTATTACTTGATCTGTCATTTAACCAACTTTCTGCGACTGTATAAATACAAACCATACTGACACCTGTAAGTATTCTTAATAAAAACCATATGAATGGATGAACTATTACTGAATGAATTAAAACAACTAATGAAGCTAAAGATGCAAAAGCCGCAAAAACTCTTATGTGACCAACTCTCGAAATTATGTTTGGAATACTTGCGGCACCGATAAAATATCCTACAAAATAACCAGACATCATAAATCCAGTTGAAGTAAGGCTAAATTCTTCCTGAACAGCCCTTACACCCAGGAGAGATCCTTGGAATCCATAAGCCATCATGATGAAGCCCATTCCCAAAAACAATGCCCAAGAGTTTTTTAAAACTTTATTCATAAAATTGAGGTAATTATTCGCGATGTATTATTAAATCAAGTCTTAATTGTTACAAGCTTAAGAATTTTTGAGTTTTAAGTATGAGTGAATTGCGATGGTGGTTATTATAATCAGACCACCCTGAAGTGTTTCTAAACTAGGCTGTTCCTTAATTATTAACCAAACCCAAATTGGACCAATTATAGTCTCCAGCAGAAAAAAAAGATTAACTTCTGCAGCAGGTATAAACCTTGGTGCAATGGTCACTAACACAAAAGGTATCGCTACACATAAAATACACATTAACGGAACAATCAAAAGATCTTTACCAGCTAATGCAAAACTTTCGATAAAAAGTAATGCAAAAGTTGCTACAAATAATTTGCCAACTACCGCAGCAGGAACTAAATTTTTATTTTTAGCAGATCTGATAATAACTGCTCCAACCGCTAAACCTATCGCAGTAACAAATCCTAAAACATCTCCATAGAAATTACCTAACTTCAAAGAGTCGTAGAAGATATATATTATTGCTAAAAAAGTAATTATTATAGAGGTCCAAGTTTTTTTATCAGGTGGTTCTTTTAAAAATATAGCTCCAAGAATAGCTGATAACATTGGAGCAGTCGCAATCATAACTAAGGTATTGGCAACGTTTGTATTTTGAATTGAAACGACAAAAGTTATATTAGTTACACTAAATGTAATTACATAAAATATTCCATGATAACCACTAGTGAAAAGTATCTTAAAGAAATTTAACTTATAAATGATTAACATACCTATCAAAACTGTCATAAAAGGAATAATTCCCCTATAAAAAACTAAACCCCAAGTATCTACATTTGAAAGCCTTATAAATAGTGAGTCTGGTGTAATAAACATTACCGCAACAAAGGCCAATAACGATCCCTTTTGTTGGTCTGTAAGATTTTTCACGCTTTTAATTCTTTCCAGAAAGTTGAGGCTAAATTTATTTTTGAAAGATCGTAGAAAGTTTTTAATCCGGTAGGTGATGTAACATTTATGTCACCATTGAGTTGCTCATCTATAAAGTCAATCCCTGCAAAGAAAATTTTATCTTTTTTTAAATCTTTACTAATCAATTTTGATATTTTCATTTCTTTATTAGTTAATTTTACATTTATTGGTTTTGCACCTTTGCTTAAATTACTTAAAAATGAGCCTTTTTTTGGAATTCTTGATATTGCGCCACAAACTTTACCATTTATCAAAAAAACTCTCTTATCTCCCTCTTTGATCTTAGGTAAATATTTTTGACACATAATATGACTGTGTTTTTTAATAAATTTTTGAAAAAATTTTAGATTAAACTTGATCAATAAATATATATTGTTTCCACTATAGCTATTGATAGGTTTTACTATCACTTTTTTATGTTTTTTAAAAAACTTTCTAATTTCATCAATATTCTGTGAAAAAATAGTATCAGGCATAAATTTTTGATATTTTGTGGAAAAAAGTTTTTCAGATACATTTCTTATTGCTGTTGGATCATTAATAACTTTAACCCTTTTCTTTATTTTATCTAAAATAAGAGTTGAACAAATATATTCTAAATTGAATGGTGGATCTTGGCGAATAAGTAAATATTTACACTTAACTAACTCTAGTTTTTGTTTTTTTAAGATTTCAAAAAACTTTTTTTTTCTATAATCAAATTTGATAAAGAATCCTTTAGCAATTACTTTAAAATTAATGATAGATAAATCTTTTGGATCATAATAGAAAATTTTGTAATTTTTCTTTTGTATTTCATGAGCTAAAAAAATACTGGTATCGGTTAAAGGGCTAAGTTTAGAAGGATGATTTCCCTGGATAGCAATAATTTTATTTGTCATATAATTCAGTTAAATCTTCATCTTTAGAAAATTTAATAATCATATGATGTGCATTTGAGGTTTTATTATCAATCACTTTTTGTAAATGATTTAAAAATATGGTCTCATTTTTTCCACTTTTATTGACTATATTTCTCTTTTCTAATCCCTTTTTAGATAAATCTAATAATTCTGAAGACCAATAAAGCAGGTCTTTACCCATAAGCTGGGTATTAAAACCTTTTTGTGGCGCTTCTAAATATGCATTTATAATTTTATCTTTATCCCAACTAGAAATTAATTCATAAATTTCATCTAAATTTCCATATAACATTCCAACGTTAAATGCTGGGCCTGCACATAGACAATCCCAACCACAAGTATCCATTGATCTTAACTCAATATATTTTTTAAGTCTATTCTCCGTAAAAATTGTACTTAAATGAATTGATAAATCATTTTCATCTGGCAGGCGATTATTTATTTCTTTAATATTTCCTGACATGAAATCACTAAAATTGTATTTTATACCTGAAAAATAACTTTCTTTTTGTTGTATAAATAGAATTGGAAAATTAATAACAAAATCTGCATATTTTTCAAAATCAAAGTCTTCAAGGAACAATTTAGGCAAACCACCTCGAGAAGTATTTTGCCATACTTTCGATCGGTACGATAAATAATTACTTTTTTTCTTCTCAACTATTGATGAATTAGCGAATAAAGAAATTGAAATAGGTACTAAAGAATTAACTATCTTAAATTTTTTTTTAAAATCTTCTTCTGAACAGTAATCTAAATTTAACTGCGTTCCACAGGTTCGGTACATCATATCAAGACTTAATTCTCCCCCTAAAGGCATATCTCTTGTCATAAGTTTGTATCTTTTTTTAGGGTTATTAGGGATCTCATCTAATTTTGATATTGGATCGAAACCTGCACTTACAATTTTAATATTAAGTTTTTTTGTGACTTGTTTTAATTCAAATAAGTAATCATAAGACTCTGCACATGCTTCATGAATATTAGAAAGTTTATCACCAGATAATTCAATTTGATTACCTGGCTCAAGAGTAATATTTTTACCCCCCTTATTTAAAGCAATAATATTGTCATTTTCTAATACAGGATTCCACCCAAATTCAAGTAGAGCTGAGAACATCTCTTTTATTTTTTGATAATCAATTCTCTCATTATTTTGGCTATTAAATAGAAATTTCTCATGCTCGATACCAATTTTAAATTCTTGTTTGTTTTTAATTCCAGACTTGAAATATTCAATTATTTGCTCTTTTTTGGTAATCATAGATATAAACTTTATTTTTAATTATTCTTTAGAGAAGAGTATGGTTTTCTAGTAAAAATTTTTTTTACAATTGGTTCGAAAAACTCTAATGGTAAAGACTCATATTTAGGATCAAAAGAATTTTGATCATATTTTTCGCAAAAATCTATTGTATCTTGATAATATTTATGATCTTTATATTTATCTCTTCTGTTCTTATCACCACCTAAATGATGTGCATAATAATACATTTGAAATTCTCCATGTTTTTCAACTATCCAATGAGTTTTTTCTGATACATAGGGTTTTAAAATTGAAGCGGCATACTCAGAATGATTCATTGGTGCTAATTCATCACCGATGTCATGCAACAGACAAGCTACAACCATTTCCTCACTTTCACCATTTCTATGAGCTCTTGTAGCGCTTTGAAGTGAGTGCTCAAGCCTTGATACCTGATAACCTTCTAAAGTTTCTGTTAGTCCAGACATAAATTTTAATATTCTATCAGCAGTTTTGCTGGCAAAATCTTTTTCATGTTTATCTAAAAAAAGATAATCCTCTTTAGTGCCATTTTTCATCTCAGTAAAACTTACTTTTTTCATTTAATTATTTGATGCAGTATTTAATAATGATAATTGAGTGATTTTACTATCACCAAGTTCATCGATAGGTTTAACAGGATAATCTCCAGTAAAATAATGATCAGTTAATTGAGGATAACTTTCGTTTCTTCCATCAAAACCTATTGCGCGATACATTCCATTTACTGACAAAAATTTTAAAGATTTTGCACCTATGTACTCACAAATTTCGGAGTTACTTTTATTCGCCGCAAGTAATTCTTTTTTAGTTGGTGTGTCAACTCCATAAAAATCAGGAAATTTTATTTCTGGACAGGCAATTCTAACATGAACCTCTTTTGCACCAGCGTCATATAGCATTTTAACTATTTTATGGGATGTGGTACCTCTTACTAGCGAGTCATCAACTAAAATTATTTTTTTACGTTGAATAGTCGATTGATTAGCATTTAATTTTAATTTAACACCTAAGCTTCTAATTTTTTGACTTGGTTCAATGAAAGTTCTTCCGACATAATGATTTCTGACTAAACCAAGCTCAAATTTTACATTTAATGATTGTGCAAAACCTAAAGCAGCTGCATTCCCAGAATCTGGTACTGGTACAACAATATCAGCATCTATATCATTTTCTTTTGCAAGTTCTGAGCCAAGATTTTTTCTATGTTCATATGCAGTTTTTCCATCAAGCATGCTATCTGGTCTTGCAAAATAAATATATTCAAAAACACAAGGTCTAACTTTTCTTGGTGGAAATGGTTTAATACTTTTAAGTTCATTATTTTCTATTAAGACAATTTCACCATTTTCAACTTCTCGTATGAATTTTGCACCAATTATATCTAATGCACAAGTTTCAGATGCTAGCACATAGCTATTTTTTAATTTTCCAATTACCAAAGGCCTGATACCAAAAGGATCTCTTACACCTACTAATGAAGTTTGAGTTAACATTACTAAAGCGTATCCACCTTGTATTTGAAAAATTGCATCAACAATTTTATCTATTGTTTTTGCCCGCTTTGACTTAGCAATTAATTGAACTATTGTTTCTGTATCTGATGTTGTGTAGAAAATTGCACCTTCATCAACTAATTTTTTTCTTAAAGAAATAGAATTGGTTAAATTTCCATTATGAGCTACCCCGATCCCTCCAGCATTAGTATCAGCAAAGAAAGGTTGAATGTTTCTAAGAGTATTTTCACCTGTTGTACTATATCTGTTATGTCCAATAGCATAATCTCCTTGAAGTTTTTTTAATATTTTTTCTTTATTAAAATTATCACCTACCAAACCAAATCTTTTTTCAGAAAAATATTGTTTACCATCAAAAGTAACGATACCACATCCTTCCTGACCCCTGTGTTGAAGAGCATGAAGTCCTAAGGCAGTTAATGCAGAAGCATCCTTGGTATTACTTATTCCAAATATACCACACTCTTCTTTCAGCTTAGGATCAAATATTTTTAATTTTCTCTTTAGATTTTTGATATGTTTTTTCATCAGGAAATTTTTCTAATAAATAATTACTACCTTTTTCTAAATATGGAAAGATTAATGATTTACTCAAATTTACTGGCCATTTATCGTGATTATATACAATGTGCACACCTGAGAAGATACATACAGAGAT
>CACEKW010000008.1 GCA_902560185.1 uncultured Pelagibacteraceae bacterium
AACAAGTGTTTTTTCTAAAGATATCACAACATTATTAAGAAATCAGCAACTTACAGTTTTTGATATTGGAATTTTTAGATTAGAGGCAGATTTGAAAACTTCATATCCTTCTATTAAAGATCATTTAGAAGTTACTGAAGCTGAATTTTATACAGACGTAGTTACCTCGTATTCTAAAAATTCAATTGATTTAATTGTTTCTGTTCCTATGAATAGAAATCTCAAGAAGGAAAATTATTTTTCAGATTCTTTTAGATGTAGGAATATTTTTAATTCTGTAAGAGATTTTTTATTGAGGAATGAAAATTTGAGTAATTATAGATATACTATGGCTACAAGCTATTTAACCTCTATATTTTCAACCCCAAGTTCATGGCCAAGCTGGAGATATGATGAAGAAATTAGAGAGGAATTAGTAAACTTAGTAAAACTAGAAATAACTTTACGTCCAACCAAAGAACTAGCTCTTAATGAACAGGTAAACCCTGTTTCATGTATTGGTGGCTTAGAAACTGATATTGATCAAATAATTATATCAAAAAAATACAACTAAAAAGTTACCTTTTTAATAAAAGTGTAACAATTCTGTAATATTAAAGATTCAATAAATTTATACGAGTCAATCATCTTTTAATTAATAAATAACGAAAGGATTAAAGATAATGAAAAAACTAACTATAGTAATTGCTTCTTTAGTTGCACTTTCAATTGCAACTGTTGCTCAAGCAAGAGATCAAATTAAGATAGTTGGTTCTTCTACAGTATTCCCTTATGCAACAGTTGTTGCTGAAAGATTTGGTGGTTCAGGATTTAAAACTCCTGTAATCGAGTCTACTGGTACTGGTGGTGGAGCTAAACTATTCTGTGCTGGTGTAGGTGAACAACATCCAGATATTACAAATGCATCAAGAGCTATGAAAGATAAAGAAAAAGCTCTATGTAAGAAAAATGGTGTTAATGATATCGTTGAGATCGTAATTGGTAACGATGGTATTACATTAGCTTACAGCAAAGATGCAAAACCAGTAAACTTTACTAAAGAACAATTATATTTAGCACTTGCTGCTCATACAGTTGTTGATGGTAAATTAGTTCCAAATATTTATAAAACTTGGGACCAAATTGACCCTAGCTTACCAAAACAAAAAATTTCAGTGATGATCCCACCAGGAACATCAGGAACTAGAGATGCTTGGAATTCTTTAGTAATGAAAAAAGGTATGACTAAAGAAGCTAAAGCTCTTTATAAAGCTGGTTTTGAAGCTGGAAATAAAAAATACAAAAAACCTCAAAAACTTTACAGAGAAGATGGTGCTGCTATTGAAGTTGGAGAAAACGATAGTTTAATCATCCAAAAGTTAACTCAAGATAAAGAAATGTTTGGTTTCTTTGGTTTCAGTTATTTCTTAGCTGCAAAAGATAAATTGCAAGCAGCAAGTATTGATGGTGGACAACCGTCATTAAAGTCTATTCAAGACTACAGTTATGCCGTTGCTAGACCTTTATTCTTCTACGTGAAAAAAGCACACGTTGGAGTAATTCCAGGCTTACATGAGTTTGTGAAAGAATTCACAACTAAGAAAGCTATTGGAAAAGGTGGTTACTTAGCAGACATTGGTTTAGTGCCATTAGACTCTAAGTTGTATAAAACAACTAGAACTAATGCTACGAAGCTAGTTGCTATGGGTAATTAATTATTCCTCAGTTAACAAATGATTAAAAAGGGGGTCTTTTTAGACCCCTTTTTTTTAAAAAAAGAGTAAAGTCCTCACTTAAGGAGATTCTGTGAACTTAATATTATTTACATTTATTGTTCTTCTAGGTTTCACAAGCTATTATTTTGGACGCAAAAAAGCATATACAATTCAATCTACAAAAAAAAGATTAACCGCATTACCACAATTTTATGGTTATTATCTTGCAATCTGGTGTGCAATACCAGCCTTTATAATTTTTTCATTATGGGCAATTTTTGAGCCCACAATTGTAAAACTATTAATCTTAAGTGATTATTCAAATCAAGGTTATCTTGATGATGAATTAAATTTATTATACGAAAAATCAAAAGCATTGTCTCGAGGGCAATTCACTGGAGAAATTACACCTTTTATTGAAGCTTCAGCTGAAAAATATTTAAGTCTTCGATCAATAGCTCAAAGTTCAAAAGTTGTTATAGTATTATCTGCAATTATTGCCTCTGTTGCTTATGCGTATAAAAGAATTTCATCTAATTCTAGAACAAGAGAACCAGTTGAAAAATTTTTGAACGCAGTCTTATTTACAGCTTCTTTAGCTGCAATATTAACTACTGTTGGAATAGTTTTCTCACTTATATTTCAAACTATAGATTTTTTTAAAGTAATTCCATTATTTGATTTTGTCTTTGGAACTCACTGGTATCCAGCAAAAGCTTTTGTTAGAGATTCTTCTGAGGCTTTAGATCCGACAATGTATTCAGATACTTTTGGAGCAGTCCCTATTTTTGCAGGTACTTTTTTTATTGCATTTATTGCTATGTGCGTTGCTATCCCAATTGGATTAATGAGTGGAATTTATTTAGCTGAATATGCATCAACTAAAGTTAGACAATATGCAAAACCATTAATTGAAATTTTAGCTGGTATACCAACAGTTGTTTATGGTTTTTTTGCTGCCCTAACTGTTGGACCATTTTTGAAAGAATTAGGAACTTCAATGGGTCTTGAAGTTTCAGCTGAAAGTGCTTTAGCAGCAGGAGGGGTAATGGGTATTATGATTATACCATTTATTTCAAGTTTAAGTGACGATGTAATTACAAGTGTGCCTCAAAGTTTAAGAGATGGAAGTTACGCTATGGGAGCAACTAAATCAGAAACAATTAAGAGAGTTATTTTTCCCGCGGCATTGCCGGGGATAGTTGGATCTATTTTACTTGGTGTTTCAAGAGCTATTGGAGAAACAATGATAGTTGTTATGGCCTCTGGTTTAGCTGCTAATTTAACTTTAAATCCTTTAGAGTCTACTTCAACGATTACAGCTCAAATTGTAGTTATTCTAATTGGTGACCAAGCTTTTGGCGACCCAAAAACGCAAGCTGCTTTTGCTTTAGGTATGTCATTATTTTTAGTAACACTTTGTTTAAATATTGTGGCCTTGAGAGTAGTTAAAAAATATAGAGAAAAATATGAATAAAAATAAAGAACAATTATTAAATAAAAGATATAAAGCTGAACAGCGATTTCGCTTATACGGTCTGAGTGCAATTTTTATGGCACTTTTATTTTTAACAATCTTTATTTTTAAAATTTTTTCAACTGGCTATTCAGCTTTTCAAAAAACATGGCTTATTGTTCCAGTAACTTTCGATGCTGAATTAATGATGTTAGACCAAAATCCTTCTAAAGAAGATTTACAGGACGCTGATTATTACGATATAGCATTAAAATCAATGGCTGATTTAGATCCAAACGCCAATGAAGATCAAGAAAATGAATTGAAGAGAATGGTGTCTTATTTTTTTGAAAAAGAAATTAAAAATGAACTTTTAAATGACCCTAATTTAATAGGAAAAACAAAGGAAGTTTATCTAACTGCTTCAGATGATTTAGACCAAGTCTTTAAAGGAAATTATCCAAGAGATTTACCTGAAGACCAAAGAAGAGTAAGCGATTATCAATTAAAAATTTTTGATCAACTTGTTGCAAATGGTAAGGTTGAAAGTAAATTTAATATAAGTTTTTTTACAAATGCTGACTCAAGAGAAGCTGAGCTAGCTGGAATAGCAAGTTCATTTATGGGCTCAATTTTTTCTATACTTGTTTGTTTAATGATAGCTTTTCCTGTTGCGGTTCTAGCTGCAATCTATCTTGAAGAATTTGCCCCTAAAAATAGATTTACTGATTTTATTGAAGTTAATATAAACAACTTAGCAGCGGTTCCATCTATAGTTTTTGGTCTATTAGGGTTAGGAGTTTTATTGGCTATATTTCAATTACCAAGGTCTACCCCATTAGTTGGAGGTATCACTTTGTCCTTAATGACCCTACCAACAATAATTATAGCTGCTAGAGCATCTTTAAAAGCAGTTCCACCAAGTATAAGAGAGGCAGCACTTGCTATGGGAGCAAGTCGAATGCAAACCACAATGCATCATACAGTTCCTCTTTCTATGCCTGGCACGTTATCAGGAACAATAATTGGTTTAGCTCAAGCTTTAGGAGAAACTGCACCCTTAATTTTAATTGGAATGGTTGCTTTTGTTAACACGATACCTGGATCACCCATGGATCCTGCTGCAAGCTTACCAGTTCAAATTTATATTTGGGCTGAAAGTGCTGAAAGGGGATTTGTAGAAAAAGTTTCGGCATGTATAATGGTCTTACTTGGCTTTTTAATAATAATGAATTTATTTGCCCAAATAATAAGACATAAGTTTGAGAAAAAATGGAGCTAAAATGATAAAGATTAAAGCAAAAGATGTTGATGTTTTTTATGGAAAAAAACAAGCGCTCTTTAATATAAGTTTAGATATTGAGGAAAATCAAGTAACGGCATTAATTGGTCCATCTGGTTGTGGTAAATCAACTTTCCTAAGATGTCTTAATAGAATGAATGATGTAATTGATATCTGTAGTGTTAAAGGAGAAATTTTAATTAATGATTTTAATATCAATGATAAAAGTTGTGATGTCGTAAGACTAAGAGAAAAAATTGGTATGGTTTTTCAAAAACCCAATCCTTTCCCAAAAACTTTATATGAAAATGTATCTTACGGTCCAACAATTCATGGTATGGCTCAATCAAAACAAGAAATGGATGAAATTGTTGAAACTAGTTTGAAAAAGGCTGCATTATGGGAAGAGGTAAAAGATAGGTTGCATGAACCTGGAACTGGATTATCTGGAGGACAACAGCAAAGACTTTGTATTGCTAGAGCGATTTCTGTAAGACCTGAAGTTATATTAATGGATGAACCTTGTTCAGCATTAGATCCAATAGCAACAGCACAAATTGAAGAATTGATTGATGAGTTAAAAAAAGAGCACACAATAATAATTGTAACTCATTCTATGGCTCAAGCAGCACGTGTTTCTCAAAATACAGGTTTTTTTCATTTAGGACAATTGATTGAACATGGATCTACTGATAAAATATTTAAGAATCCTGATAATAAAAAAACGCAAGATTATATAACAGGGAGGTTTGGATAATGTCTGAAGCACCACATACAGTCAAATCTTACGAAGAAGAACTAAAAAATCTTAATGCTAATATAATTAAAATGGGAAGTGCATGTGAAGACTCTTTAGGTAAAGCAATTCAAGCCATCACAACAAGAGATAACAATATTGCAGAAGCTGTTATTCAAGAAGATGAAAAAATAGATAAATATGAGACTTTAATTGAACAGCAAGTTGTGAATTTAATTGCTTTAAGACAACCTATGGCAATTGATTTAAGAGAGACAGTAACGGCTTTGAAAATGTCTTCAGATTTAGAAAGAATAGGTGATTTAGCAAAAAATATATCCAAGAGAACACTTTTGCTTAACGAAAATCTTCCAAAGAACTTGGTAGACTCATTGAATAGAGTATCTACCAATGTTCAAAAACAATTAAAATCAACATTAGATGCTTATCTAGAAAGATCTGCGCCAATGGCAGTAAATGTTTGGGAAGGTGATGAGCAAATAGATGATCTAACAAATCTTTGTATGCAAGAAGTTATAAAATATCTTAAAGAAAATGAAAAAAATTTAGAAGATGGAACCCATTTATTGTTTGTAACTAAAAACATAGAGCGTATTGGTGATCATACTACAAATGTTGCAGAACAAGTTTATTATTTAGTTAAAGGCGAATATTTAGAAGGTGATAGACCCAAGGGAACAGAGCCAATTGTAACCGGAGAAAAATGATTTATGTCAGCTCATGTTTTCATAGCTGAAGATGAAGCATCAATTGTTAGTTTGTTAAAGTACAATCTTGAAAAAGAAGGTTATAAAGTCAGTCATTCAGAAAATGGAGAAGATGCTCTTAAACAAATAAAATTAAAACAGCCAGATTTAATATTAATGGATTGGATGTTACCAGAATTATCTGGTGTTGAAATTTGTAAAAACTTAAAAAAAGATAATAAGTTTAATGATATTCCTGTCATTATGTTAACTGCAAAAGGGGAGGAAGAAGACAAATTAAAAGCATTTGATACAGGTGCAGATGATTATGTAACTAAACCTTTTAGTCAAAAAGAATTGAATGCTAGAATTAAATCTTTATTGAGAAGATCTAAACCTCAATCATCATCAGACATTGTAGAATTTACTGATTTAAAAATAGATCGGATTACAAAAAGAGTTTATAGAAAAGATAAAGAAATTACTTTGGGTCCAACTGAATTTAAACTCTTAGATTTTTTTATCAAAAATCCAAAAAGAGTTTATTCAAGAGAACAACTCTTAAACAATGTTTGGGGAGAAAATATATATGTTGAGTCTAGAACAGTTGATGTTCATATTAGAAGATTAAGACAAGCAATTAACATACAAAATACAAAACCTTTAATTAGAACAGTAAGATCAGCTGGTTATTCTTTAGAATCTTGAAGATCTTTGGGTCTTATAAATTTTTTTAATACTCCCTTTTTCTCAACTTCATTCCAGGATTTAATATCAAACTCAATTTTTGCAAATGCTGCTGTTGGGAATTTATAATTCATTAGTTTAAAATTATTCGTATTATGATTTTTTGTAAGATTTCGTACTAAATTTTTCACTGATGGTTCATGGTTTATAATCAAAATTGATTTATATTCACTGGATATTTCTTTAATTTTTTTTACAATTGCATTCTCATCAACTAAATATAAATCTTTTGAAAAATTAACTTTTTTTGGCTTATTAATTTTCTTGGATAAAATTTGAAAAGTTTTTTTTGTTCTTTTCGATGATGAAATTAATGCATAATCAAATTCAAATTTTTTTTTAACAAAAAATTCACAAATCATTTTTGCATTTTTCTTGCCTCTTTTAGTAAGTGGTCTATCAAAATCATTAATACTTAAATCATCCCAACTAGATTTTGCGTGTCTCATGACGTATAATTGATACATAAAATCTAAATATATGACTGCTTTAAAAAAACAACATAAAGAAGAGTTGAAATCTAAATATATAAATAGAGAGCTTTCTTGGTTAAAATTCAACGATAGAGTACTTTTAGAGGCGCAAAATATCGAAAATCCTCTTTATGAAAGAGTAAAGTTTTTATCAATTGCTGGGTCTAATCTAGATGAATTTTTTATGGTCCGTGTAGCTGGGTTATATAGTCAAATAAAACAAGAAGTTGACTCACTAAGCTCTGATGGTTTGACACCTGAAGAGCAAATGGATGAGGTAGTGCTTGAAACTAAGAATCTATTAAAAAAACAGAACAAAATTTTTATTCAACTGATTATGGAATTAAAAAAAAATAATATCAATTTAGTTAAACCAGTTAATTTAAATACTAAGGATAAAAAAAAACTTTTAGAAATATTTAAAGAAGAGATTTACCCTTTATTAACACCATCAGCAATTGATCCTGCACATCCATTTCCATTTATAATCAATCAAGGAAGAGCAATTGTAATGAAGTTAAGAAAAAAAAATAAAAAAAGGATTTTAAATTCAATAATAGTAATACCAAAAGCATTATCTAGATTTATTGAAATTGAGTTTTCAAAAAATCATAAGAAATTTGTGATTCTAGATGATGTAATAAGTTTTTTTGCTAATGAAATTTTTCCAGATCATGATTTAGAAAAGAAAATGATTTTTAGAGTAATAAGAGACAGCGATGTAGAGATTCAAGAGGAAGCAGAAGATTTGGTTAGATCTTTTGAATTGGCTTTAAAAAGACGTAGAACGGGTGATATTGTTCGTTTAGAGGTTCTTGAAAATAGTGATAACGAATTGATAAGATTTATAATTAATAAATTAGATATAAATCCTGACTATATTTATGATGTTGCTGGCCTTGTTGGAATTCAAGATATAGATCAAATATGTAAAGTAAAAAATCCAAAATTAAGATTTAAACATTTTACACCTAGAGAAGTTGAAAGATTAAAAGAATATAATGATAATTTTTTTGAAACTATTAAAAAGAAAGATTTAGTTGTTCATCATCCTTTTGAAACATTTGACTCAGTAATTGAATTTTTAAACCAAGCAGCAAATGATAAAAAAGTTATAGCTATAAAACAAACTCTATATAGAACAACTCTAGACTCACCTATTGTTAAAGCTTTAATAACAGCTGCAGAAAACGGAAAAACAGTTACCGCTTTAATTGAAATTAAAGCTAGATTTGATGAGGAAGCTAATATTCAACTATCAAGAAGTTTAGAAAAAGTAGGTGTTCAAATTGTTTATGGTTTTGCTAAATATAAAACTCATGCAAAATCATCATTAGTTTTAAGAAGAGAACAGGGTAAAATACAAACTTATTTTCATTTAGGAACTGGCAATTATCATCCAGTAAATGCTAAAATTTATACTGATTTGTCTTTATTTAGTTGTGATAAGAAAATGGCATCAGATGTTGAAAAGTTTTTCAATTATGTAACAGGATACGCAAAACCAAAAAATTTAAATAAAATTTCTATTTCGCCAGTAAATATGAGGCAAACCTTAAATGAAAATATTGATGCTGAAATTAAAAATTCTAAAAATGGAAAATTTGCAGCTATTTGGGCAAAAATGAACTCTTTAGTAGATCCAGAAATTATTGATAAATTTTATGAAGCTTCGAATGCTGGTGTAAAAATTCATTTATTTGTAAGGGGTGTTTGTTGTTTAAGACCAGGAGTAAAAGATAGATCAGAAAACATATTTGTAAAAAGTATCATAGGAAGATTTTTAGAGCATTCTAGAATTTATTGTTTTAGTAATGGTACAAAAAAAATGCCTAATAGAAATGCAAAAGTATATATTTCGTCAGCTGATTTAATGCCGAGAAATTTAAATCGAAGGGTAGAACTTCTAGTCCCAATTGAAAATGAGACTGTTCATGAACAGATCTTAGATCAAATAATGTTGGCAAATTATCTTGATACTAATCAGAGCTGGGAACTTGAAGCTGATGGTAATTATAAAAAAATTAAATATAGTAAGAGCGATTCCTTTTCAGCTCATGAATATTTTATGAATAATCCGAGCTTATCTGGAAGAGGTAAAGCTAAACTAAGAATGCAACCTAAACAACTGCACTTAAGATTGATTAAAAGTGGAAGTAATTAAAAGTAAAAATAGTTTAAAATTAAATCAGGCTAAATTAGCTATAATAGACATTGGATCAAACTCTATAAGAATGCTAATTTATGAAGATTTCAGTTCTTCTCGTGTGCCTTTTTTTAATGAAAAAGCAGTTTGTGAACTTGGAAAAAATTTAGATAAATCGAAAAAACTTCACAGATCTGGTACTGAATATGCTTTAAAAGTTTTAAAAAGATTTTCTGAAATTTTAAATGTTTCAAAAATCACAAATCTAAAGATTATTGCAACAGCAGTTATAAGAGAAGCAACTGATACAAAACCTTTTATTGATGAAGTTGAAAAACTTTTTAAAACTAAGATTAATATATTATCAGGCGAAGAAGAAGCTAAATACACAGCTGAGGGAGTAAAAATAGGTTTTGAAAATGTTGATGGATTAGTTGCTGACCTTGGCGGTGGTAGTTTGGAGTTAGCCCGAGTTGAAAACAATATAGTAACCAATAAAACCTCATTACCTGTTGGTGTTTTAAGATTAATGAATAATCCTATAGTTAAAAAAAGAAATTTAGCAAAATATATTAAAAAATTATTAAGAGATGAAAAATGGCTCTCAAAAAAGAAATTTAATAATTTATATTTAGTTGGAGGTACTTGGCGTGCATTATTTAAATTACATCTTTTTCAAAATAATCATCCAGTACACATAATTCATCAATATAGTATTGATAATAATGTTTTATCTAAGTTTGTTGAAAAAATTTCTTCTTTTAATAAATCCAAACTTAAAACAGTTGAGTATATTTCAAAATCTAGAACACCATATTTACCTTATAGCTGTATTATACTTGATGAAATTATGAAAGTTTCAAATCCAAAAAAAATTATTTGTTCTATCAGTGGTTTGCGCGAAGGATCTTTATCAATTGACCATTTTAAAGATGTAAAAGAATCTGAAATTTTTTACAAAGCAATTGAGAAGGTTGCGCAAAAAAGAGGTGATTTAGGGTCAAATTATAAAAAATATTATGATTTTATTCATCCAGTTTTTGAAGGTAATGAGCACTTTAATAAGAAATTATTATATCTGGCATGTGTATTAAGTCATATGGATTGGGGATTGGGAGCATTTCAAAAAGCTGAATTGGTATTTCAAGAAACGATAAATACTCCTTTACTTAGATTGACTCATAAAGAAAGAATACAATTAGCTTTGTCATGCTATTGGCGGTACTGTAGTATCAAGTATAATCCAAAGATCGAGTATTTAACTTTTTTGAATAATAATGAAATTTTTTCAAGCAAACAAGTTGGTGCAGCATTGAGATTTTCACAATCATTGACCTCGATATCTACGATATTTCTTGAAGAGTTTAAATTGTATAAAAGAGGTAATGCTGTATTTTTAAAAATTCCATCACAACATCAAGAAATACTCTCAAAACAAGTTACCAAAAGATTTAAAGCTCTTGCTAGAGAATTATTTTTAGAGCCAAGAGTAATTTATTCAAATAATTCAAAATAAACTTAAATTAATTAAACTTTAATAATAAGTAAATATTTCTGTAACTTAATCTTTTTAAGATAATTTACAAAATTTAAATATTCATTATTTTTTCCCCTGTTTAAATTTTGTTAATTAGCTTCTTTCTTCCTTCTCATTTAAGAGAAGGAAGAAAGACAATTTGGAATTAATTATTTATAGATGCAGGAGACTGCTCTGCATTCTTCTTAGCAAGTTTTTTTGCTTTTTTTTCAGCAACCTTTTTTTCTAGACCAGCAATTTTAATATTAAGGCTTGATAATTTTTTTTCTTTAGCTGTAATTTTATTTTTAAGTTTATCAATTGATTTTAATATTTTTGTTTTTTTCTTTTCATTCTTTTTTAGTTTTTTTCTCATTACTGCCTCCGAATTATTTGATACTTAATTTAATCATATAATCCTAAAATAAAAAGGATATTTTGTTACAACCTATAGTTTATAGTTTTTTAAGACCTGTTATTAAATAAAAAAACATTGCTATATGAGAACTATTATTGAATTTTTGATTTAATATTAATTTAAATATCTCTCTTTGATTAAAAAGATGAATTCTAATACCTTGTTCTGGTTTCGAAATTTTAATTAAGTCTTCTGTGTAATAACCAGTAATTTTAGTAGTTAGTCTTCCAGGTTCAGTATAAAAAGTTATTATTTTACTCAATTTTGATCTTGATCTATATCCTGTTTCTTCTCTTAATTCCTTATATGCTGATTGCAGAGTTGTTTCCTTTTTTTCCACTATGCCAGAAGGAAACTCGTAATTAATTTTATTAATTGGAACTCTTTTTTGGGAAACTACTACATATTTGTCTTTAATCTTAGGTATTACTAATGAAAGATTAGAAGTTTTAAGATAATGATAAAACTCTTTTTTTTTAAATTTTTTGTTAATTAAACTTATTCGATTGGTAAGTTTTATATTTTTCAATTTTTTTCTAAAAATAACTTTTTAACAATAAGTACAGCAATTAACATTCCAATAAGCTCAGCTAAAATATAATAAGGAGTATTTAAATAACTAATACCAGTAAAAGACTCTGTAAATGTTCTAGCAATAGCAACAGCTGGATTTGCAAATGAAGTTGAGGAAGTAAACCAATAACCAGCAGTAATGTAAAGCCCAACACTAGCAGCAACAGCAATTTTGCCTGACTTCATTGAACCAAAAATTATTGTTATAAGCCCTAATGTTGCTATTACCTCGGATGTGAATATATAAATCCCATCTCTTGACTTAGTAGATAATTCATAAATTTCATTTTCAAAAAAGAAATTGGCTAAACCAACACCAATTAAGCAACCAACCAATTGAGCAATAATATAAAAGGGTAATAGTTTTTTTTTTAATTTACCTGTTATTGTCATTGCGATACTTACAAATGGATTAAAATGAGCTCCTGATACATCAGCAAAAACTGTAATGAGCACAAATAAACCTGCTCCTGTTGCTATAGTATTAGCTATTAACATTACAGCAACGTCATTAGTTAAGTTCTCAGCCATTAAACCTGAGCCAACAATAATCATCACTAAAAAACAACTGCCTAATAATTCAGCAAGAAAATAGCGGCTTTTATTTTTCATAAAGCAGTTCCTTTATTCTTTTATGAATATTATTGTAAACTTTTTCAATAATCTCATCTTTTCTATTTATATCATTTGTTTCATTAAGTAATTTAACAGGATCCTCTATATCCCAATGAATTATCTGATCTTTATTTGGCCAAATAGGGCAGACTTCGTTATTGGCATTATTACAAACTGTAATCACATAATCCATTTTAATTTGACCATTAATAAACTCATTAAAGTTTTTAGATCTATAATTTGAAAGATCATAATGTTTTGATAATAAATAATTCTTCACATCTTCATTTACTTTTCCTGTTGGATTACTCCCGGCACTAAAACCTTTATACAAATCGTCATACTCATTATTTATAATACTTTCAGCAATAATACTTCTTGCTGAATTACCTGTGCATACAAACAATATATTCTTCATTTAAAAAATAATCTTATAAATCCCAATAACAAATAATGGAATTTGTAATCCAAAGTTTGTTAGTATCGCTTTATCTTTGCTCATAAATCCAGCTATAGTCCATCCAACAACTCCTAATCCATGAAAATATATATTTAATGGATATATATTTAAATTTGTAAGAAGTATTCCTACTAAAACTAGAAACGTACTGATCCACTTTAGATATTTTTTTATAAACATAAAATCCCCTTCCGTTGTTATTATTTCAGTTATGTTAAGAATTTATTACAGTTTATAGGAAAAATAATTTTATTTTGTGTCTTCCCAATCAAATCTTGGAAAAGAATCAAAAATTTTAAATATGCCATCCGACCATTGATCACAGACCTTAGAATATTCAGTATCAGTGATATTTAAGCATTTTTGTGAGGCAATTTTATATTCATCTTTTTTATAGACAGCAAAATCAATAGGAGGGCCAACTGTTAAATCACTTTTTAATGTTGAGTCCATTGAAATTAGAGCACAACGTGATGCATCACCAATAGATACGCTAGGTTTTATAACTCTATCTAAAATAGGTTTACCGTATTTTACTTCTCCAATAACTAGATAAGGTTTGCTATCAGCTGGTTTAATATAATTTCCTTGAGAGTACACTAAATACAATTCTAAAGGTTGACCTTTGATCTGACCACCAACTAAAAATGACGAACCTAATAAAACAGTATCTGTGTTTATTCCCCTAGGTGCTGAATGTTCAATATTTAATGATCCAATGTAGGATGCAATTTGATCAAAATCTTTACAGGTATTTAAATTCATTATTCCACTTTCGCCTTTAAGGTCTTTTTCAATAGACTTGTATACTGCTTGAGATGTACCTAAGTTTCCAGAGGTAACTATAATGACACTTCTATCACCAACATCATGAACAAACATTTTTGAGTATATATTGACATTATCTAACCCTGCATTTGTTCTAGAGTCTGAGGCAAAAACTATTCCGTCTTGAGCTTTAATGCCAACACAATAAGTCATAATTCATTAATAATTTATTATTAATTAACATATAATTTAATTCCAGCATAGCTGATATAACTATATCGCAATTGATTGTTTAATCTAATTATTAAACAATCTTTTAATGAGCGGTAAACTCTGGGATAATTATAATGCAACAAAAGCATACGACGGCTATTTTACTAATGAAAATAAACTAAGAAAACATGCTGTTATAATTTCAAATATTTTAGAAAGATACGGTAAAGAAAAACTTCAAGAAATAGAAAAAAATTGCCAAAGCACAATAAGTGCTAGAGGAATTAACTTTAGAGTTTATGCTGCTAATAACAGAGCAGAGGAGAAGAAATGGCCATTAGATATTATTCCAAGAATAATTCCTAAATCACAATGGAATAAGGTAACTAAAGGTTTAAAGCAAAGAGTAAAAGCTTTGAATTTATTTATTGATGACGTTTACAATCAAAAGAAAATTTTTAAAGATAATGTTATTCCTCGAGAAATTATTTTTAATTCACCTTACTATGTAAAGGAATGTGAAGGATTTTCACCTAAATATAAATCTTGGGCAAATATATCTGGAGTAGATTTAATCAGGAATAAAAATGGAGATTATTTAGTTTTAGAGGATAATTTAAGAGTGCCATCTGGTGTTTCTTATATGCTTGAGAACAGAATGGTAATGAGAGATGTTTTTCCTGAACTATTTACGAGATATAAAGTTGCATCAATACATCAATACACCAACAAACTTTTTAATTGTATGAATGAATGTATTCCTAAAAAAACTGCTCATCCACATATGGTAGTTTTGACACCAGGAATTTATAATTCTGCTTACTTTGAACATTCTTTTTTAGCAGAGCAAATGGGAATTGCTTTGGTAGAGGGAAAAGATTTATTTGTTGAAAATGATAATGTTTATATGAAAACTGTAAAAGGTCCTTTGAAAGTTGATTGCATATACAGAAGATTAGACGATAATTTCTTAGATCCCAAAGCTTTTAATAAAGACTCTCTCATTGGTGTTCCTGGATTATTCAAATGCTGGTTAAAAAAGAATGTAGGTATAATTAATGCTATTGGTACAGGTGTTGCTGACGATAAGGTAGTTTATTCATATGTAAATAAGATGATAGTTTATTATTTAGGCGAACAACCTATTTTAAATCAAGTTGAAACATATTTGTGTCATGACGAAAGTCAAAAAAAGTATGTTTTAGAAAATTTATCTAAACTAGTAGTTAAACCTGCAAATGCTTCAGGTGGTTATGGAATTATGATAGGTCCTAAAGCCTCAACTAAAGAAAGAGAGGAAGTCGCAGAAAAAATTAAAAAGTGTCCTCGAGAATATATTGCGCAACCTCTAGAAACTTTGTCTACTGCTCCAACAATTACTGATAAAGATATAGAACCAAGGCATTTAGACTTAAGACCATTTGTTTTAAGTGGTAAAACTAATTATGTTACCACTGGTGGACTGACTAGAGTTGCACTCAGAAAAGGAAGTACTATTGTCAATAGTTCCCAAGGTGGTGGTTCAAAAGACACTTTGATTGTTGAATAGAAGTATTTTATTTAACTTTACATTTTTTACATAATCCAAAAAATTCAAGATTATATTTAATGTACTTCATGCCATCTTTATCCTTAAAATTAGCTAAATATTTTGAGAGACTATCATTACTTATTTCTGTTACTTTTTCACAAATTTCACAAATTGAAAATGCAGTTGCTTTAGCTACCTGACAACTTGAATTATGACATGCGATAAAGGCATTGCGACTTTCAATTTTGTGGATTTTTCCTATTTCAACCAACTTATCTAACGCTCGATAAACTTGTAGAGGAGCTTTAATACCTTTTTTTTGAACATTATAAAGTATCGTGTAAGCTTTAAGTGGCTCAGGTGATTTGTTAATCAAATCAAAAATAATTTGCTGATTTTTTGAAAGGGTTTGCATTTTTCCCATTTTACCAATTCCTCACTAATTTTTCAATTTAATTGATTGTTTAATTTTGAATAATGAAAGTATAAATAATAATAAGGCTGCAGTTATAATTGATGGACCTGAGGATGTATTAAATTCTAAAGATGTGAACAAACCTATAATGACAGATAATAATCCTCCTATAATTGAGTAGATAACCATTTTCTGCGGACTAGTTGAGATATTTCTAGCCATTGCAGCTGGTATAATTAACATCCCTGTTATTAATAACAATCCTACCATTTTTATTGAAATCGCAATGATTGCTGCCATTAGGATTGTAAATATTGTTTTAGCTCTATCAGGGTTTAGACCTTCGGCTTCTGCTAGTTCATAATTTACCGTTGAGGCAAATAAAGATTTCCAAATGAATTTTAAAGTTATTAAAATCAATGCACCTCCTATCCAGATAATTAACAAGTCGTCTACTGACACTGCTAAAATATCTCCAAATAATAATCCCATAATATCAAATCTGATAAATGTTAAAAAACCTATAACAACAAGTCCAACGGCTAGAGATGAATGAGCCAGAAGGCCCAACAAAGCATCACCTGGTAGATTGGTTTTTTTTTGTAGTTGAATTAAAATAATTGCTATCAGTGAAGAAATAATAAATACTGATAATGCAATATTAAATTCCATTGTAAAAGCTAATGTGACACCTAATAATGCGGAGTGAGCCAATGTATCACCAAAATAAGATAATCTTCTCCAAATAACAAAACAACCAAGAGGTCCCGTTACTAAAGCAACTCCAATTCCAGCTACCAAAGCTCTTATAAAAAAATCATCAAACATTTAATTTTTTTTAATTTCACCCTCATCTGTATGAATATGGTCGTGCTTATGTTCATATCTTGACAATATTTGCGAAGCTTGTTCACCGAATAAAGCTTTATACTCATTGTTTTTCGCAACATCTAATGGAGATCCTGAGCAACAGACATGGCCGTTTAAACAAACAACATGGTCTGTTGCACTCATCACAGTATGTAAATCATGAGAAATTAATAGAATGCCACAATCTAATTCATCAGAAATTTTCTTAATTAGTTCATATAAAGCAATTTCACCAGTAAAATCTACTCCTTGCACTGGTTCATCAAGCACTAATAGATCAGGTTTTTTTGATATAGCTCTAGCGAGCAGCACTCTTTGAAATTCACCACCAGATAAATCTCCTAAATTTTTATCTTTTAAATGAATTACACCGGTTAAAGACAAAGCTTCATCTATTATTTCATTATTTAGATTTTCAGTTAATACCATGAAATCACTTACCCTTAGCGGTAAAGTCCAATCAATGGAGATTTTCTGTGGAACATATCCAACTTTATTGGTGTATTTTTCAACTGAACCATCAATCTTTTTGTAAATACCTAAAGCAATTTTAGCTGTTGTGCTTTTTCCTGATCCATTTGGACCTATAAGAGTAACTATTTTACCTTTTTCAACTTGTAGTGAGACTCCTTTGACTAACCATTTGTTGTTCAACTGTAAACCAGCATCGTTTAATTTTACCAATATATTTTGATCAGTACTCATTTTATTTCTTGACTAATAAGTGTTATATTATTACATAGTGTTATATTATAACAATCTTAATAAATAAAACTATGAAAACAATAAAAAAACTACCCTTAATATTATCATTATTATCATTACTAACAATTTTTACGCCTGCTAATGCTGAAATAAAAGTAGTAGCAACAATTAAACCAATTCATTCTCTTGCAAGTTATCTAATGGATGGTGTTGGTAAACCAGATTTAATCGTTGATGGTTATGCTTCACCACATGGATTTGCTCTTAAACCATCACATGCAAAAATGATTCAAAATGCAGATATTATATTTTGGGTAGGAGAGGACATAGAAAGTTTCTTAGAAAAACCATTAAAAACTATTGCAAAAAAAGCTGAAAAAATTGAATTAATGGAAATTAAAGGTTTAACTAAACTTAAATTTAGAGAAAGAAATATTTTTGAAGAGCATGATCATGGTCATAAAGAAGACGATCATGATGATCATGCAAAAAAAGAGGATGATCATGACGATCACGATCATGATAAAAAGGAAAAAGAACATGGTCATGATGAACACGGACATGACGATGAGCATAAAAAAGATGGTCACGATGAGCATGGTCATGAAGGACATGCACATGGCGAATTTGATCCACATATCTGGTTAGATCCTATGAATGCAAAAGTAATTTTAAGCGAGATGGCTGAGCACTTAATCGAAAATGATCAAAAAAATGAGGCTAAATATAAAGCAAATTTAAAAAAAGCTCATAATGATTTAGATAAACTTACAAAAAAAGTTAAGTCTGAATTAAATAAAGATTTTAAATCAGTAGTTTTCCATGACGCCTATCAATACTTTGAAAAAAGATTTGGGATAAATATTCTTGGAGCATTTACAGTAAATACAGACGTTATGCCGGGTGCTGAGCAATTAGCTGAAATCAGAGAGGTAATTGAGCATGATAAAGTTAGTTGTATATTTTCAGAGCCTCAATTTAATCCTGATATTATTAAAGCTGTAGCAAAAGATACTAATGTTGCAACAGGTGTAATTGATCCATTAGGAGCTACACTTGATCCAGGTAAGGATTTGTATTTTGATTTAATAGGTAATATGTCAAAATCTTTCAAAGGTTGTTAATTAGAAATTGATCTTTAGTTATAAATAATATCTAATAATGGGATGAGTACAGTTTCCCTGACATTAGATGAAATTTTTGATTTAGCTAAAAAAACTTTACTAGCTAATGGTTGTGATGATGAAACAGCTTCTATTCTGTCTGACCTGATTAGAAATGCCGAAAGGGATGGATCTTTATCACATGGTTTGTTTAGATTACCTGCATATGTGAGTGGTTTAAAAAGCGGAAAAATTAATGGTAAAGGAAAGCCTGAAATTAAAAAAATTTCTTCATCAGTTATAAAAGTTCAAGGGAATAATTGTTTAGCGCCAGTAGTTTTAAATAAAGGGTTGCCTGAATTAGCTAAAGCTGCAAAAGAAAATGGTGTAGCAGTGCTTGCAATAAATAATTCTCATCACATGGCAGCGATGTGGCCCGAAACAGAAAAGTTAGCAGAAGAAGGTTTAGTTGCTTTTGCATGCACATCATACAAACCTGCTGTAGCACCTGCTGGTGCAATCAAACCATTGTTTGGAACAAATCCGATTTCATTTGCTTGGCCGCGACCTGGTAAAACTCCAGTCGTTTATGATATGGCCACAGCATCAATGGCAATGGGAGAAGTCCAAGTCGCTAAAAGAGAAGGGCACAAAGTTCCACTTGGAACTGGTTTAACTAAAGATGGTAAAGAGACTACTGATCCAGGCGCAATTGCAGATGGTGGTGTATTACTTCCTTTTGGTGGTTACAAAGGTTCAGCAATAGCAATGATGGTTGAGTTAATGGCTGGTGCTTTGGTTGGTGATAATTTTAGTTTTGAAACAGCAGCCAAAGATAATAACGATGGTGGACCACCAAGTGGGGGAGAATTTATCATTGCAATTTCACCTGACAAAACTTCAGGAACAAATTGGCAAAAACATGCAGATGAGTTTTTTGATAAAATGAAATCTTTTGATGGGGTTAGACTTCCAGGTGAAAGAAGACACAAAAATAGATTAGATAAAGGCCCTCGAAATATTAATGAAGACTTGGTTAATAAAATAAAATCTCTAAGCTAAAGTTATTTCAATCGGTGTATGATCTGAAGGTTTTTCACGACCTCTTGGATCTTTATTAATATTTATACCTTTAATTTGATCAATTAAAGAATTTGAAACTAAGAAGTGATCAATTCGCATCCCATTATTTTTTTGCCAAGCACCTCTCATGTAGTCCCAAAAGGTATAACCTTCCTTAGTTTCATTAAAATGTCTATAGACATCACTAAAACCAAGGTTGATCATTTCTCTTAATTTTTTTCTTATTTCCAATCTAAACAGAGCATCATTCTCAAAACTTTTTGGATTATAAACATCTTCAGGTGCTGGAATAATGTTAAAATCTCCAGCAAGAATAATATTTGAATTTTTTTTACTTAAACTCTTTAATTGTTGAATTAAATCATCCAACCATTGTTTCTTATATTTATATTTATCCGTATCTACAGGATTTCCATTAGGTGTATAAATATTTATTAATTGAATATTTTTCTTCTTATACTCCAGTTCAGCTGAAATTATTCTCGATTGCTTTAGTTTATCTTTGATTAAATCAGTTTTAATATTTTTTAATTTACCTTTAGATATAATTGCAACCCCATTATAACTTTTTTGGCCAAACACGTGACTTTCATAATCCATTGCAGAAAAATCATCATAGGGAAAGTTTACATCCTCTGTTTTGATTTCCTGCATCATTAAGATATCTGGTTTATATTTTAAGAGATAACTTTTGATATTATCTATACGAGCTCTCACAGAATTTACATTCCATGAAGAAATAATCATTAAAGAGAAAAAGAAACACCACAACCACAAGATGACTTAGTTTGTGGATTAGTTATCTTAAATTGTTCACCAATTAATTCTGAAACATAATCAACTTCAGAGCCTTTTAATAAATCTGCTGAAGTTTTATCAATTAAAATATTTTCAAAGTTTAAATCATCTTTTGATTTTTCTTTATCAAAAGTGAATTCGTATTGAAATCCTGAGCAACCACCACCTTTAATAGCGATTCTAAAAAAAGACCCTTTATCTTTTTTAGACAGCAAAACATTGATCTGTTTTAGTGCTTTATCAGTAAATTTAATTTCTTTAATCATAATTGATCACTGGTATTAGTAATATAATACTTAATATTTTATTTTAAAGGATGAAAAAATACTCAAAGATAGGTCAATTCAAAAGTAAAGGTAGGATATTTAAGGAATCTTTGTCAAAATATAGATCACCTTATCAAAGAGATAGAGATCGTATTATTCACAGCGCTTCATTTAGAAGATTGAAACATAAAACACAGGTATTTGTTAATACTGAAGGGGATCATTATAGAACTCGAATTACTCATTCTATGGAGGTTGCTCAAATAGCAAGATCTATCGCTAGATATTTCAGTTTGAACGAGGACTTAGCAGAAACACTTAGTTTAGCGCACGATTTGGGCCACACTCCTTTCGGTCATGCAGGTGAAGATGCTTTAAATGAATGTATGAGCATTCATGGAGGGTTTGATCACAATTTACAAACATTAAGAATTGTTATGTTTTTAGAAAATAAGTATTTGAAATTTAGTGGCTTAAATCTTTCTGTTGAAACATTAGAGGGACTTTTAAAACACAATGGTCCAGTTGAAGATTTTCATTTAGTTGATGAATTGATAGGTGTTAAAAAATTTAAAAACATGATTAATTTTAATACCTTTCCATCACTAGAGGCTCAAATTTCATCTATATCTGATGATATTGCTTATAATAACCATGACATACAAGATGGCATAAAAGCAAACTTATTTAGATTAGAAGAGTTAGTAGAAATTGATTTTTTTAAAAATATTTATAGAAAATATAAAAAAAAAATTAACAAAAAAAATTACAAGATTGCAACTTACCAGATCATAAGAGACTCAATTGACTTAATGATCAAAGATTTAATAAGTAATACCATCAAAAATCTTAATCAAAATAAAATTAAGAGTAGAAATGATTTGAATAAAACTGATTTTCTTATTGTTGATTTCTCTGATAAAATTAAAAATTCTGATAATGAAATTAGGTATTTTTTAAGGTCCAAAATGTACAATAACAAGAATGTGCTAAATAAAAATAATAAAGGTAAATTAATAATTAAAAAATTGTTTGCCAAAATAAGTAAAAATCCGGCAAAGTTTATTTCAAAAGAACATTTATCTAAAAACAAATATCGATCAGTTTCTGATTTTATTTCTGGTATGACTGATAGATATGCTATCAACCTTTATAACGATATCAAATGAACATTTTTGATCAATACTTAGATAAAATAAAAAAAATTATTATAGATTTATCGAAAAAAGGTAAAATAATTTTGCCAGATAATTTAGATGGAATAAACACAGAAATTCCACCTGAGAAATTTAATTGTGACATTTCTACAAATGTTGCGATGGTTTTGTCAAAAATAAATAAAAAACCTCCTTTAGAATTAGCTGAAATATTAGCAAAGAGTCTTGAAAATGAGGACAAGTCAATAAAAGAAGTATCAATCGTAAAACCCGGATTTATAAATATCAAATTTCAACCTGAGTTTTGGACAAATTTTTCAAAAGAAATCATTAAGAACGCTAAAACATTTGGAATAAATACAAACGAGCAAAAGAAAAATTATTTAATTGAATTTGTTTCTGCCAATCCAACAGGACCTTTACATGTGGGTCATTGCCGAGGTGCTATCTTAGGAGACGTAATTTCAAATGTTTTATCATTTAATAATCATAAAGTTACTAAAGAATATTATGTAAATGACTATGGCAATCAGATAATTAATTTCACAAAATCAGTATATTTTAGAATAAGAGAAATCAAATTTAATGAAACTTTTCCAACAGATAATGAGGATCTTTATCCTGGTGAATATTTAATTGAGTTTGCTAATAATATCATTTCTTCAAATCCAAAAATAGATTTTACTAATTACGATGCAATATCTGAACAATTAACGAGTCTGTCTATAGACGAGGCAATAAAATTAATAAAAAAAAATCTTAGTAGCCTTGGTATAATTCACGATAATTTCGTCAGTGAAAAAAAATTAGTGTTTAATCAAGAAGTTGAAAAAGTAGTAGAAAATCTTCAAAAAAATAAATTTGTTTATAAAGGTAAAATTAAAGCTCCAGCTGGTGAGGATGATAATAATTGGGTTGAAAGAGAACAATTACTTTTCAAATCAACTGATTTTGGTGATGACAAAGATAGAGCATTACAAAAATCTGATGGTGCTTGGACTTATTTTGCCAGTGATGTTGCCTACCATAAAAATAAATTGGATAGAAAGTTTGACTATTTAATAAATATTTTAGGCGCGGATCATGCGGGTTATATTAAAAGAATTACATCCTCTGTTGATGCTTTATCAAACTCTAAAGGAAAACTTATTTGTAAAGTTAGTCAACTTGTAAAACTTATAAAGGATAAAAAACCATTTAAAATGTCAAAACGTAAAGGTGATTATATAACTGTCGATGATTTAATTAATGAAGTTGGAAAAGATGCTACTCGATTCATTATGTTAAATAGAAGTAATGATGTCGAACTCGATTTTGATTTTGATAATGTAATTGAAAAATCAAAAGACAATCCTTTGTATTATGTACAATATTGTTATGCTCGAATTTCATCTGTTTTTAGACATTTGGAAATAGATTTGAAAAAAGATTTAAAGATCGACGAATACAATTTTGAATATTCTGACCATGAAATAAATATCTTAAAAAAAATATCTGAGTGGCCTAAGTGCATCGAAATCTCAAGTAAGAAGCTAGAACCACATAGAATTCCAGTTTATCTTTATGAACTAGCCTCTCTCTTTCATTCTTACTGGAACTTGGGAAAAGATAATCCTGAAAAAAGATTTATAAATGAGAATAAGAAGATATCGAATGATAAGTTAGTTTTATTAAAACTTGTTTCAAATGTTGTTAAATCTGGGATGAATATTGTAGGTGTGTCTGCTCCTGAAAAAATGTAATGTTTAAAGAAATCAAATATATTATTTTTGTTTTTATTATTGGTCTTTTTATTTTTTTTACAGCAAAATATTATTTTTCTGATGCCTATAAAAAAAAATCTTATAGATCACTCAACAATATCGAAAATAAGATAAATACTTACTCAGAAAAATTACCAATTTTAGAAGATGATACGAAAAATATTATTGAATACGTTGAGCAAACAAACAATAAAAAAAAGAAAAAATTTAATTTTTGGAAATTATTAGAAAATAATGAATAAACGTAGATCTTTTATTATTGGAATCAAATCAACAAAACTTTCAGCAAAAGAAAAGTCATTTCTTAAAAAATATAAACCTTGGGGAGTTATCTTATTTACAAGAAACATTAAAAATATAGATCAAACAATAAAACTCACCACGTCAATAAGAAAATTATTCAAAGATAAAAAATATCCAATTTTAATTGATCAAGAAGGGGGTAAAGTTAATCGTTTAAAAAATATTATATCATTCGATAATTTGACTTCAGAATTTTTTGGAAAAAAATACTTTAAAAATGTAGATGAATTTAAATTTTATTATAAATTATTTATTGATAAAACTTCATATTTATTAAAATCTCTTGGTATTAACATTAATACTTCTCCGGTCTTAGATTTAAGAATTAAAGGTGCATCAAATATCATTGGGAATAGATCTTTTTCCAATAATCCCAAAATTGTATCTAAAATAGGAGATTATTGTATCAATTATTTCCATCAAAATGGTATCGGAACAGTCATAAAGCATATTCCAGGACATGGTCTTGCAAAAGTAGATAGTCACCATTTTACTCCGATGGTAAATAAAAAATTGAGTTATTTAATCAAGAAAGATTTTCTTCCATTTAAAAATAAAAAAACTTTTTTTGCTATGACTGCTCACATAATTTTTACTCAAATTGATAAAGAAAATTGTGTTACTCACTCAAAAAAATTTATTAAATTAATTCGCAATAAAATTGGTTTTAAAAATATTTTGATTTCTGATGATTTATCCATGAAAAGTCTTAAGGGTAATTTAAAAGAAAATACAATCAAAACGTTTAGTGCAGGTTGTAATTTAGCCCTACATTGTAATGGAAATTTAAATGAAATGAAAATTGTAGGAAATAATTCACCATTGATAAATCCTTTTCTCATTAAAAAAACATCACAATTTTACAAAATTTTAAGTTAATATTGATTGATGATTGAAAATGATTCTGAACTTTTTAAAGTAGATGTTGAAAATTATAATGGACCATTAGACGTTCTTTTAGATCTTGCAAAAGCTCAAAAAGTTAATCTTGAGGATATATCTATTACAAAATTAGCAGATCAGTTTCATGATTTTATTACTCAAGAAAAAAAATTAAATTTAGAGATTGCATCAGAATACTTATTAATGGCAACATGGTTAGCATATTTAAAATCAAAATTACTATTACCAGGTACCCCTGAAGAAGAATTTAAAGTTCAAGAAGTAGCTGAAAAATTAAAACTTCAACTTAAGAAACTTGAATTAATAAGGTTATTATCTGAACAGATGCTTAAAAGAAAAAGATTAGGCAGAGAAATTAGAACTAGAGGTATGAGAGCAGGCATAAGGCCCATCTACAATAGTGAGTATAAATTAAATTTATTTGACCTCATGAAAACATACTCCACTATAATTATGACTAAAGATTTTCAGAGAATTAATATTCCAAAATTACCAGTTTTTACAACAGAAGAAGGTATAAAAACTATAAAAGATTTTTTTGGAAAATTAATGGATTGGAAAAAATTAGATGATTTAATACCGAAAAATTTTAAAAGTGGATCAAAATATAAACGAACTGGTAAAGCAGGAATATTTGCAGGGTCTCTTGAGTTAGTCAAGGAGGGCAATCTAAGTATAAAACAAGAAAACCTTTTTGATGATATTTATATAAAAGAAAACAAATGATAAAAAAAAAGATTAAGAAAAAAGATAATATTATTAATTTTCCAACTAAATTATCTTCAATTGAAAAGGAAATTGAAGGTATTGTTTTTGCTGCTGCAGAACCATTAGATATTGAAACTATTGAAAATAAGATATCTAAAAAAACAGATGTCGAAAAAATTTTGTTAAAATTACAAGCTGAATATTCAAATCGAGGTATTAACTTAGTTTGCATTTCTAAAAAATGGTCCTTTAGAACCTCACCTAATCTTTCAAATTTAATGACCCAAGAAAAAACTGTTGAAAAAAAATTATCAAAAGCTGCAATAGAAACTCTTGCTATAATTGTTTATCATCAACCAGTTACTCGAGCAGAGATAGAAGAAATAAGAGGAGTAGCTTTTGGAACAAACACATTAGAAATTTTAATGGAATTAAATTGGGTTAAACCTGGTGGACGAAAAAATGTCCCTGGTCGACCTATTCAATATGTCACGACGGATGATTTTTTAAGCCATTTTAATTTGCAAAAATTATCTGATTTACCAACAGTAGACGAACTTGGAGCTGCAGGTTTAATTGATAGTACCAATATTGATAACGCTATTTTTGGTACTGGAAAATTCTATAAAGAAAAACAAGATGATAAAAAAGAGGACATTTATTCAAATATTGATGAAATGTTAAGTAGCACTCTTGACTCGGATGAGAAGAACTAAGCCTACAAATTAGACTTTTCAATTATTGATAAAAAGGTTATAAGTTTTCTATGAGCATTGGAATTTGGCAAATAGCAATCGTTGTAATACTTGTGGTATTATTATTTGGTAGAGGAAAAATTTCTAGCCTTATGGGCGATGTAGCAAAAGGAATAAAAAGTTTTAAAAAGGGTATGGCATCAGATGCAACTGATGACAATGAACCTAAAAATATTTCTGACGATAATCAAGATTCGAACAAAAAAGAATAAATCACATGCCTACTATTGGTTGGTTTGAGATTTTAATTGTAGTTGCAATAGCTATTGTAGTCTTGGGACCAAAGGACTTTCCGATAATGCTCAAAAAAGTTGGTTCATGGATCGGCTCTGCAAAAAAATATGTCAATAATATTCAAAATGAAGTCTCAAATATTGATCTTGAAGATAATAAGATAGAAAAAAAAGAAGAAAAAAAAGATGAGTCATGACGAAAATGAAGGTGGCTTTGTAAGTCATTTAGCTGAGTTAAGAAAAAGACTAATTCATAGTTTTATTTTTCTAATAATCTTTTTTGTAGGATGTTATTTTTTTGCTGAACATCTTTATGGTTTTTTAGTAGAGCCATATGCACAAGCAGTTAAAGATGATGGAACTGATAGACGACTTATTTTCACAGCTTTACAAGAAACTTTTCTTACCTATTTGAAAGTATCTTTTTTCACTGCTTTTTTTGTTACTTGTCCATTTATTTTGATGCAGATTTGGAAATTTATTGCTCCTGGTCTTTATAAACATGAAAAAATTGCAATTTTACCTTATTTAGTTTTAACCCCTATCTTATTCTTACTAGGAGGTATGTTGGTTTATTATTTAATAATGCCCCTAGCGATAAAATTCTTTTTATCTTTTGAAAGTTCTGGTCTTTCAACAAATTTACCAATTCAATTAGAAGCAAAAGTAAACGAATATCTTTCATTGGTAATGAAACTTATATTTGCATTTGGCATAAGTTTTCAATTACCTGTTGTGTTGAGTTTATTAGCGAGGGTAGGGTTAGTTGATTCTGATTTTTTAAAGAAACGAAGAAAATATGTTGTGGTTATTATATTTGCAGCCGCAGCTTTACTCACACCCCCAGATCCCATCACACAAATTGGTTTAGCGATACCATTATTAATTCTATATGAATTATCAATATTTTCAGTAAAACTTATCGAGAATAAAAATTTAAAAAATTCTGATGCATAACATTAAAGAAATTAGAAAAGATTTTGATGCATTTTCAAAAGCATTAAAAAAAAGATCAATCGATATAGATCTCAATAAACTCAAAAAATTAGATATAGATAATAGAGATTTAATTCAAAAGAAAGAAACATTAGAAAAAGAAAAGAAAGATATTTCAAAAACAAAAGATAAGGCTTTATTTTCTAGGTCAAAAGAAATTACACAATCTATCGATAAAATTACTGATCAACAATCAAAAATTAAATCAGACTTAGATGAAATTTTATCAAGTATTCCAAATATACCTCATGATGATGTGCCTGTAGGATCTAATGAAAATGAAAATGTTGAATTAACTAAATCGGGTCAGATTCCTAATTTTGAATTTACTCCAAAATCACACTACGAATTAGGTGAAACACTTGGCATGTTAGATTTTGATCTTGCCACAAAAACTACTGGTTCAAGGTTTGTTTTTGTTAAGAATAAATTAGCATTACTTGAAAGAGCAATTTCAAATTTTATGCTTGATATACATACTTCAAAAAATGGATATGAGGAAATTTCACCACCTTTATTAGCATCAGAAAATACAATGTTCGGAACTGGTCAATTACCTAAATTTGAAAATGATCAATTTGAAGTAAAATTAGAAGAGGGAAGTGGTAGAAAATTTTTAATTCCAACAGCAGAAGTTATTTTAACCAATATTGTAAAAGATAAAATTTTAGATCTTAAAACATTACCGATGAGATTTGTTGCATCTACACCATGTTTCAGAAAAGAGGCTGGCAGTTATGGTAAAGATACAAAAGGGATGATTAGACAACATCAATTTTATAAAGTTGAATTAGTAAGTATTGTGGAACAAAATAAATGTCTTGAAGAATTAGAGAGAATGACAAATTGTGCCACAGGAATTTTGGATTTGTTAGAGTTGCCATATCGAAAAATGATTTTATGTAGTGGAGATATGGGATTTAGTGCAGAAAAAACTTACGATATAGAAGTATGGTTACCTTCAGAAAACAAATATAGAGAAATATCTTCATGTTCATCATGTTCAACTTTTCAAGCAACAAGAATGAAAGCTAGATATAAAAATTCAAATAAAGAAACAATATTTGTTGGAACGCTTAATGGAAGTGGTTTAGCAGTGGGTAGAACTCTTATTGCCATATTAGAAAATTTTCAGCAAAAGGATGGGTCTATAAGTATTCCAAAAGTGCTTAGACCTTATATGAATAATCTAGAAAAAATTAGTCTGAATTAAAGTTGTTTTAACTTAAGAGATAGTATAAAAATTCATTTTTAATTAAGGAGTTTTATGGAAAGTTCAGGAATAGGTCAATTTATACCACTAATATTAATTTTTGTTATTTTTTATTTTTTCTTGATAAGACCACAGCAAAAAAAAGTTAAAGAGCATAAAGCTATGGTCGAGGGTTTAAAAAAAGGTGATAAGATTGTAACTTCAGGCGGTATTACAGGAACCATAACCAGAGTTGTAGACAACGATAAAATAGAAGTTGAGGTTGCTGAAAATGTGACTGTTGAAGTTATCAGAGGTACAGGTGTACAAAGTCTGATGAACTCTCAAGAAGTTAAAAAGTAATTTTGTTAAAGTAAAGTGTTATATTTTTCAAAATTCAGAATAATATCAGTAATATTAATTTCTCTATTTTTTATTTTAATTGCCTCATCAAATTTATTTAAGTTTGAAAATAACTTTCTAAATAAGAAAATTAATCTTGGATTAGATCTTCAGGGAGGTTCTTACCTCCTACTCGAAATTGATAATAATCCAGTTATTGAGCAAAAAATACAAAATCTTTCAATTTCCATTAGAAATTATTTCAAAGACAAAAATATAAGAATTAAAAATTTAAAAATTTTAGGACAAAAATTATCTTTTTCTGTAGATGAAAACTTTAAACAAACTATTCTAGATACGTTTAATGATGAGGAAAGTGAATTAAATCCTTATTATCCAAGATTTAAATCTCATCAATTAGATATCACTGAGGAAAATAATATTTTTTTTGTCAATTACTCAACACAAGGTATTGTTAAACTAAAAACATCTTCTCAAGATCAAGCATTAGAAATTGTAAGAAGAAGAATTGATGAGATAGGAACTAATGAGCCAAATATTTTAAAAAGAGGAAACGACAGAATTCTTGTTGAATTACCTGGATTAGATGATCCAATGAGAATTAAATCATTGCTTGGTAAAACTGCAAATCTTACATTTAGATTTGTAACTAATAACGATCAAGACTCTTTTGGAGCGGAAAAACTTAGTTATGAAGATGATTCTGAAGAAGATGCTCTGGTAAGTAAAAGAATTATTTTAAGTGGAGACAATCTGCTAGATGCTCAACCAAGAATGGATAGTGAGACGAATGAAACAGTGGTTACATTTACACTTGATAGAGTTGGAGCTAAAAGATTTGGTAAAGCTACATCGACTGGTATTGGTAAACAATTAGCAATAGTATTGGATGGTAAAATTATAAGTGCACCGGTTATAAGAGATACAATTGCAAGTGGATCAGGTCAAATCAGTGGAGGATTTACTTTTCAATCAGCAACAGATTTAGCTCTTTTATTAAGATCTGGTGCATTACCTGCACCTTTAAATATTATTGAGGAACGAACAGTTGGTCCCGACTTAGGACAAGACTCAATTAATGCAGGGATGATTGCATTAGCAATTGGTTTTGTATTAGTAATAGTATTTATCTTTGTTAAATATAAGGTATTTGGTTTAATTACCAATATAACATTAATACTTAACCTTTTCTTACTCATTGGAATATTGACTATATTCGAGGCGACTTTAACTCTTCCAGGGATTGCTGGAATAATTTTGACAGTTGGTATGGCAGTCGATGCAAATGTTTTAATCTTTGAGAGAATTAAAGAAGAGCTAAAAAATGAAAAAAATAATTTAATAGCTTTTGATAGTGGTTACACAAAATCTAGAACCGCTATACTTGATGCAAATATAACAACATTATTAGCAGCTATTATCTTATTTTTTATGGGCTCAGGTCCAATCAAAGGTTTTTCACTTACACTTGGGATTGGAATATTTACAACATTATTTTCAGTTTATTTCATAGCAAGGTTATTGACTGTTTTGTATGTGTACAGAAATAAAGAAAAAGAAGGTTTAATTTAAATGATTGCTTTTAACAAATATTATAATCAATTTAATATACTCTCTATATCCTTAGTCGTTATTTCTTTATTTTTACTGACTTTCAAAGGTCTTAACTTTGGAATAGATTTTAAGGGCGGAACGTTAATTGAATTAAGATCAACTGACAGCAAAATTAATGTGTCATCTCTAAGAGATAATTTAAATTCTATGAATTTGGGTGATGTTTCAGTAAAAAATTTTGGCAATGAGACAGACTTTCTTATTAAATTTGAAATTAATAATAACAAAAATATTATCGAGGAAATTAAATCAAATTTAGATAAATCATTTGGCAATACTTTTGATTTTAGAAGAGTTGAAAATGTAGGACCGAAAGTAAGTGCTGAGTTACTTAAATCTGGAGTAATAGCTATCGCAGTGGCATTAACTTTAATGTTAATTTACATTTGGATCAGATTTGAATGGCAATTTAGTTTAGGAGCTATATTAGCTTTATTTCATGACGTGTTGGTAACCCTAGGTTTATTTTCATTGCTTGGTCTTGAAATCAATTTATCTATTATTGCAGCTGTATTAACTATCGTTGGTTACTCCATGAATGATACAGTAGTTATTTTTGATAGAGTAAGGGAAAATTTAAGAAAATATTCTGACATTAAAATTTACGATTTAACTAATATCTCTATCAATGAAACATTATCTAGAACTTTAATTACATCAATAACGACTTTATTAGCTTTGCTATCAATATTTTTCTTTGGTGGTGAGATACTAAAAGGTTTTTCTTTGGCTATGATATTTGGTGTAATTTTTGGAACTTATTCATCTATCTATATTGCCAATACAGTCTTAGTTAGACTAAGAGTTTCACAAAAAACTGTTTTAAGAGAAGACGAAAGTAGTTAATAAAGGTTTTGAGCAGCTACCATAGTAAGCAGCATTGGTATTGACAACAAAGTATTAGTTCTCGAAAATAACATAGCTGTTCTTGCTGACTTGGCTTTTAGATCAGGTTCACACTCAACAATACCCAAAGCTCTTTTTTGATTAGGCCATATTACAAACCACACGTTAAATGCCATAACTAAGCCCAACCACATACCAATTCCAATGGCTGTGTGTTTTGGAATCCCAGATCCTATACTTAAAGTCATTGCATCATGCAAATATCCATTAAGACCTGCAAGTGCCAAACCTGATAGAACTGTAAATGCAGCACCCCATCTAAAATAAAATAATGCAGCTGGCGCAATTACTTTACCAATAGCTGGTTTCTGTTCATCTGGAATTTTAGCCATATTTGGGATTTGAACAAAATTAAAATACCATAATAAGCCAATCCACATTATACCAACTACTACATGCACAAATCTCGCAAACCAACTCCAAAAAAGTGCATCAAAACTAAAACCATCATTTTGATAAAATAAGCCTAAAAATAACAGAACTGCAATGGCTAAAGAAACGTGAATAGTTTTTGATAAAGATGAAAGTAAATTACCCATACATAATTTTATACTGATTTAGAGTGAGATGACAATGGTATTTATTGTAAAAGATTTTTTAAAAATTTACCCGTGTAACTTCCATTAACTTTACAAATTTCCTCAGGTTTTCCTTCAGCGATAATTTTTCCACCTTTTACACCACCCTCAGGACCCATATCGACAATATAATCTGCAGTTTTTATGACATCTAAGTTGTGTTCTATAACAACCACTGTGTTACCTAATGAAACAAATGTATGTAAAATTTCTAATAATTTTTTGATGTCGTGTTGGTGAAGACCAGTAGTCGGCTCATCTAAAATGTACATTGTTCTTCCCGTCGATCTTTTTGATAATTCTTTAGCTAATTTAATTCTTTGTGCTTCACCCCCTGATAGAGTTGTAGCTTGTTGACCAATTTTTATATAGCCTAGACCAACTTTTTTTAAAGTTAGCAATTTAGTCTTTATATTGGAAATATTTTCAAAATATTCGCAACCCTCATCAACTGTCATGTTTAAAACATCCGCAATACTTTTATCTTTGAATTTTATCTCTAAGGTTTCCCGATTATATCTGGTTCCTTTACACTCATCACATTGTATATAGACGTCTGGGAGAAAATGCATTTCATAAGTAATAACTCCATCTCCCTCACAAGCTTCACACCTACCTCCCTTGACATTAAAAGAGAACCTTCCTGGTTTATATCCTCTTGTTTTTGACTCAGGTAATCCTGTGAACCAATCTCTAATTGGCCCGAAAGCTCCAGTATAAGTTGCTGGATTAGATCTTGGGGTTCGACCAATTGGTGATTGATCAATGTCAATTATCTTATCGATTAATTCTGTGCCCTTGAAACCTTTGAATGGTTTCGGAATTTTTCTAGATTTATTATTATTCAAAGTTAAGTTTAATGCGTTGTATAATGTCTGTAAGATTAATGTTGACTTACCACTTCCTGATACACCAGTGACACAAGTTAAACTACCTAAAGGTATTTTTAAATTAACATTATTCAAATTATTACCAGTCGCACCTGTTATTTCGAGAAACCTTCCATTTTTTGCTAATCTCCTTTTCTTGGGAACATCAATTCTTAATTTGTTTGAAAGATATTTTCCTGTGATACTAATTTTATTTTTTGTTATCTCATCAAAAGTTCCTTGCGCAACTACTTCACCACCTTTGTTTCCTGCTTCGGGACCAAGATCAATAATATGATCTGCATTTTCCATCGTTTCAGTATCATGCTCCACTACTATTACTGTATTTCCCAAATCTCGTAATCTTTTAAGAGCATTGATTAATTTTACATTATCTTTTTGATGCAAACCAATAGATGGTTCATCTAAAACATATAACACTCCAGTTAAACCAGATCCAATTTGAGATGCTAAACGGATTCTTTGTGCTTCTCCTCCTGATAAAGTACCAGACTCTCTTGATAATGTTAGATAATCAAGACCAACATTTAAAAGAAAATTTAATCTTTCATTAATTTCTTTGAGGATATGTTCAGCAATTTTGACCTGTCTTTTATCTAAATTGAATTTTAAATCTTCAAACCATTTTGCAGCATCTAAAATTGATTTTTCAGTCACTTCACTAATGTGCAAGCCGTCAATTTTTACACATAATGCCTCATCTTTTAATCTA
>CACEKW010000009.1 GCA_902560185.1 uncultured Pelagibacteraceae bacterium
CAGGTATTATTACCAGGAAAACAGGGGAATTAATTCACGAAATTACCAAAAATATAAAAAGTGAAAATTCTGAAAAATATATTTCTATTTATTCTTGCACTGAAAATGACAAAAAAGTCTAATTTTTTTTTAATTGTTTTTGTGTAAACTATGCTAATGAAAAAATTTCTTCTTACCATAATTTTCAGTTTCTTAGTTTCATCAGTTGCTTTAGCTAGAAGCACCGGATGTAAGGAGGGTAATTGTGAAAATGGTTTCGGTAAGTGGGTTTACACTGACAAAACAACTTACGAAGGAGAGTGGGTAGGTACAAAAAAAAATGGTCAAGGTGTTGAGACTTGGCCAAATGGTTATATTTACAAAGGCGAATTCAAGAATAGTGAATGGAGTGGAATTGGTATTTTGACTTTTCCCGATGGGTCAACCTATGAAGGTGAATGGGCCAAAGGATTTATGAATGGTAAAGGAACTTTTACTTGGGCTGATGGATCAGTGAAATCTGGAATTTGGAAAAATGGTAAATTACAAGATTAAATGTCAAAAGAAAGTAACTTAGATAAGATTAAAAATTTACCTGAATTCACTAAACAATTTGGTGGGTTAGTAATTATTATCCTAATAGTCATATCATCTTTTTTCGTTTTAAATATTTTGTTTGGTGGAGGTGATGAATTGGTGAGAAAAATGAAACTTGAGGAGGAAAGAATTGCTCAAGAGAAAAAACTAAGTGAGCTTATTTCAAAACTTCCTTCTGGCATATTAGTTACATTTGATGGCACTGATCATTTCAAACTAAGTGATGAAGTATATGAACAAGTTTGTAAGGCAACAAAGTTGATCCCACAACGTGCAATAATGGGTGCAAATTTTTTAAATTTTAGAGCTCATGAAATTTATACAATTAACGGAAATAAAATTGATGAGACGTTTGTAAAATGGGATGACACAAAAAATAAGTGTTTTGCAGGTTTTACAGTAAGTGGAAACAATGTAGGAGTAAATGAGTCGATAACTGTTAGTGGTGAGGCCCTAAGTTTCTTAAGTACTGGAATTGATACTAGAGTTTATTTTATTAAAAATTTTTAAGGAGAAATGGTTACAATATTATGGATTTAATTTTACCTTATTTTCATATAACTTAATTGAGATTTATGGCTGAGACAGTAATCAAATGTGAAAATGTCTACAAAATTTTTGGATCAAATGCCAAAAAAATGCTTCAAGAGTCAAATGGAAATGTTGATGCCAAAACTTTTCAAGAAAATGGATGTATCGTAGGTGTAAACAACGCATCATTTGAAGTCTCAAAAGGTGAGATGTTAGTTGTGATGGGTTTATCTGGTTCAGGTAAATCAACATTATTAAGATGTATATCTAGATTAACAGATGCAACAGGTGGTAAAATTTTCATTGAAGGACAAAATCTATTACAACTAAACAACAAAGAGCTTATTGAGCTAAGAAGAAATAAAATGGGTATGGTTTTCCAAAGCTTTGCTTTACTGCCTCATAAAACAGTTGTGGAGAACATCGCTTTTCCACTTCAGATTAAAGGTATTAAAACTGAGGATAGCATCAGTAAAGCAATGGATATGGTCAAGCTAGTTGGACTTGATGGAAGAGAAAACTATTTTCCAAGAGAATTATCTGGAGGACAGCAACAACGAGTTGGTATCGCTAGATCTCTGGCAGTCGAACCAGATATTTGGTTTTTAGATGAACCATTTTCAGCTTTAGATCCTTTAATCAGAAAAGAAATGCAAGATGAATTTTTAAGACTTCAAGAAAAATTACAAAAAACAATTATGTTTATTACTCACGATTTTGATGAAGCTTTAAAACTTGCTGATCGTATCGCAATTATGAAAGATGGTATAATTGAGCAATTAGATACCCCTGCTAATATTGTTTTAAATCCAGCCACAGAGTACGTACGAAAGTTTACAGAAGAGGTTCCAAGAGAAAAAGTTTTATTAATTGAAGATGTAATGGATGCATCTAAAAATGATTTAGGTGATTTAAAAGTTTCAAAGGATGAAATAATCGAAAATGTTGCAGAAAAAATTCTTACTCAAGAAAAAGCCGTAGCTGTGATCGATAGTAAAAATGAAATTGTGGGCTCTATAAACCCAACTAAAATTATTAATACAGTTTTTGGAGGAAGAAAAAATAATAATTAAGTATGGAATTTTTAAAAAAATACCCCAAAACATTTCAATGGTTATTTTTATTAATAGTATTTTTTGCTTTATGTTTTGCTATTGAAGTTCCAGAAACATATAAGTTTATCCGTGGCCAAGCAGAATTTGTAAAAGATCCAAATCAGAGTAGTTATGTGTTTTTAGGTAAAGAGGTGAGATATTATGCCTTTGATGTTTTTTGGCGGTTACCTCCATTACTAGGCTGGCTACCTATTTGGATAAACGACTCTTTATTTTTCTTAATGAACGAATGGATGCCGATTGAGGTTTGGAATGAAGATACACAAGAGTTTAAAAGTCGTCCTGTAGTTTTACAAATAAGTAGAAATTTAACAGCGTTTATGACCTTTTTAATACAGTTAATAAGAGAGGTTTTGTTAGGTGGTCTTGAAACTATAGTAGCATTTAGTAGTTGGGATTGGATCGATAAAAATCCTTGGGCCGAACTTCCAGGATTACCGTGGACTATTGTAGCAGCAGGTGCAGCAATCCTTTCATATAAGTTGAGTGGGAAAGGTCTAGCATTGTTTGCTGGTTTAACGATGATTTATATTTCAATATTTGGTCAATGGAAACCATCTATGCAAACTCTTTCATTTATACTAGTCGCAGCACCCTTGTCTTTTATTTTTGGGTTAGGCTTAGGAATAGCAGCATTTAAAAGTAAACGTGTCGAGAAAGCTCTTTATCCAATATTATTAGTGATGCAGACTATGCCGCAATATGCGGTATTGGTTCCTGCTTTAGTTCTTTTTGGAGTTGGTGATCATGCTGCAGTTATAATCACCATGGTTGTAGCTATACCACCAATGATATTACTAACCATATTGGGTTTAAGAGCAGTACCTCCAGAAGTAATTGAAGCTGGTAGAATGAGTGGGTGTAACAATTGGCAATTAATGTTTAAAGTTTTAATTCCAACTGCAAGAAGAGATATTTTAATTGGTGTCAACCAAGTCATTATGGTCTGTTTTTCCATGGCAGTAATCTCAGCTTTTATTGGTGCGAAAGGTTTAGGATTTAATCTGCTATTAGCGCTAAATCAGTTAAATATAGGATTAGCACTAGAAGCAGGCTTGTGTATTAGTTTAATTGCGATTTTATTAGATAAAATGTCATTAGCTTGGGCTAATAAACAAACAGATTATTTTGGTAATCTGACATTCTTTCAAAGAAATAAAAATATCTTATTTTTTGCAGCAACAGTAATTGTTGGAATAGTACTGGCTTATATTGGAACTTTTTTATTTAAAGGTAGTTTTAATTATTTATTTGAAGTTCCACATAATAAAGGAATATCAACTGCTGATTTTTGGAATAAAGGGGTTGATTGGATTTTTGATACTTTTTTTGTTTATATTAAAGCATTTAATACATGGCTCATTCAAGAGGTGCTTCAACCAATGAGGGCTTTATATCTAAGGATGCCAGCTGTAGCAACTATAGTTTTAGTTGTTGGTGCGGGATATCTAATTGGTGGAATTCGTTCAGCTTTAGTCGTTTGCGGATTAACACTATTTATTGCTTTAAGTCCCTGGTGGGATAGGGCGTTAGTAACGACTTATATGGCAACATTTGGAGTAATTGTATCTTGCACTATTGGATTTACAGTTGGTACATTATGTTTTCAAAATAAAAACTCTGCTAAATTCATGTTAGGAGTATGTGATATTTTTCAAACATTCCCATCATTTGTTTATCTAATTCCAGTGATGATGTTATTTGGTATTACGGATACATCTGTTTTAATAGCTGTTATAGTTTATGCAACAATACCCGCTACTAGATACACTATTGAGGGATTGAGGAGTGTTCCTGCTGGTTTACACGATGCAGCAACCATGTCCGGTGTCAATAAATTTCAAAGATTAACAAAGATAGAATTTCCTTTAGCATTTCCTCACATGATGCTTGGTATAAATCAAACAATTGTATTTGCTTTATTCATGGTAATTATTGGAGCTTTCATTGGCACTGAAGATTTAGGACAATATATATTAAAAGCACTATCAGATAAAAAAGGTGCTGGGATTGGGTTAACACTTGGTATTTGTGTAGCTTTTATAGCTCTTATATTTGATAATCTGATAAGATCTTGGGTTGAAAAAAGAAAAAAACACCTAGGTATTGATTAAAACTTAATTATTTATTCAAAAAAGTTTTTAAAGTATCATCCATTGCTTTTGCCCAAGGCGTGTGGTGAACCGGTGCAACAGATCCTGTTACCGGGGATGAGAAAGATTTATCTCTATAAGTTGATATGTCTTCAACTTTATGATGTTCCCATTCTTTAAAATGTTTTCTTATTAATTCAAAATCAATTTTAGGATAATCAGACATTTCATGTAGCTCCTTGGTATACTCTGTTTGAAAATCAATCATTTGATCAGGATTTTCAAGTTTTTCTTCCATTGCAACCCATTTGCTTATGTCATTTTCAATTTCTTTACTTTCAGGCATTTTTATTTTACCCATAACTACATCACGAGCATACCAAGCTTGGCAATCGAACATATTAAATGTATGAAATTGATCCTGCATGCCAAGATACATAAGTTTATGATTATCTTGCCAGACTACACCTTTGTATAATTTTGGTGGATAGAGTCTATTTCTTGTCTTCAGTTGTAAGTTTTCCTCTAAGAATGGAAAATGGTGTAAGTATCCTGTACATAAAATTATAACGTCGGTTTCTTGTTCAGTACCATCTTTAAAGATAGCTTTCTTTCCATCTAGTCTATCTAGGTAATAGACTTCTTTCATGCCTTTTGGCCATTTGAATCCCATTGGGTTGTGTCTATATCCAATAGTTACACTTTTTGCTCCATACTTATTACATTGAAGCGCAATATCTTCAGCTGAATAACTACTGCCTAATACCACAATATTTTTACCTCTAAACTCTTCTGCATCTCTAAAGTCGTGGGAGTGCATAATTCTTCCTGGGAATGATTTCATTCCATCATATTCAGGAATAAATGGAACAGAAAAATGACCAGTTGAGACAATTACAAAATCGAAATTTTCTTTTAAAATTTTATCATTTACTTTGTCTTGATAGCTAATTTCAAATTTTTCATTTTTAAAGATTGTATTAATGACCCTTGTATTAAATTTAACTTTATTTTTTAAATTTCCACTTTTAGCTCTTCCAACAATATAGTCGTATAGTACCTCCCTTGGAGGAAATGACGGAATTGCTTTGCCAAAATGTTTATCAAAAGAATAGTCAGCAAACTCTAAACATTCCTTGGGTCCATTAGACCAAAGATATCTATACATACTATTTGGAACTGGATCTCCATACTGATCAGAACCTGTTCGCCAACTATAATTCCAGAGGCCACCCCAATCTTCTTGTTTTTCAAAACAAACCACTTCAGGAATTTTTTCACCTTTTTTTTCTGCTTGCTCAAATGCTCTTAACATTGATAAGCCACATGGACCTGCACCGATAATAGCTACTTTACTCATAAGATTTAATAAAAATTAAGTTTATTTTACTAACAAAATATTAAAATTTAAAATAAAATAATGACTTAATATGAAAATTGACATAGAAAATTTTCACGTATGTGTTGCATTTTAAATTTTCGTTTAATTAATATTTTTGAATTTAAATCAATATGAAAAAATTTTTAATAATTGGAGGAGGGGCCATGGGATCTGCTTTTACAATTCCCTGCCTGGAAAATAAGAATGATGTTGTAATTACTGAGCCTTATTCAAAAAAATTCATAAAAGAATTATCCTCAAAAAGAAAATACCATTCTGCATTAAAAATGAATTTGCCAAAAAAACTTAAATTTCGAAAATTTTCTGGTGATTTATTAAAAGAAAAATTTGATTTAATTGTAATTGCTTTAAGTTTACCTGGTATAGACTTTATTGGCAAGGAGTTGAAGAAAAATAAAATTAATACACCTTTGTTGGTTCTTACCAAAGGATTAAAATATATATCAAGGAGTAAGAAAATTTTTACTATTTCTGAAAAACTTCAAAAAGTTTCTGGGATAAAAAATATTTCAGTTTTAAAAGGTCCTTGCTTAGCAAAAGAATTGGCGAGAAAACATCAAACAAGTGTAATAATTGCAAATAAAAATATAAATTTTGCAAAAAAAATAGGAAAAAGAATTTCTACAAAATATTATTTAAATGAATTCTCAAGAGATATTATTGGTGTTGAGGTCTGCTCAGCAATTAAAAATATATATGCAATGATTATAGGTGCTGGTCAAAGTCTAAATACGTCATCAAGTTTATTTCAAAGATCAATTAATGAAATGAAATATTTGACAAAATATTTTAAAGGAAAAGAAACAAGTACACTTGGGCTTGCAGGAGTTGGTGATTTATATGTTAGCGCTGCGGGTGGTCGAAATAGTAAAATGGGCAGTTACTTAGGAAAAGGATATACATTTAAAAATGCAAAAAAAAGATTTATGCCTAATGACACTGTTGAAGGAGAACAATTAGTTAGAGAAATTGCCCCATATATTATGAGAAAAATTAATAAGAAAAAAATTCCTTTAATGATTAGTTTATTTAGAGCAATATTGAATAATAAAAAACTTACAATCATTTAAAAAAATATGAAATCTAATTGGAATTATCCAACTACAGTTTGGGTGGGCAAAGATAGAATTAAAGATTTAGTTGAAGCTTGCCATAATTTAAAGATTAACAATCCATTATTTGTTACTGATAAAGATTTAGCAAATCTTCCATTTATTAAGGAGGTAATTAGTGAAATTAAAAAAAAGTTTAAAAAATTGACATTATTTTCAAATTTTACAGGAAATCCATTTGGTGAGAATGTCGATGAGGGTGTGAAAGAATTTAAACAGAATGATTGTGACGGTGTAATTACGATTGGTGGAGGAAGTGCAATTGATGTTGGGAAAGCTATAGCTTTTATGTCAGGTCAAAGTAGACCCATTTGGGATTTTGAGGATGTTGGAGATTATTGGAAAAGAGCTAATGATAAAAATATTTTTCCAATAATTGCAATTCCGACTACTGCAGGAACAGGATCTGAAACTGGTCGAGCATCTGCAATCATCAATAAAAAAACAGGTGTTAAAAAAATTATATTTCATCCAAAAATTTTACCTTCAATTGTTATTCTTGATCCAAAATTGACTATTGAACTTTCTCCAAGGTTAACTGCTGCAACAGGGATGGATGCCTTAGCCCATAATCTTGAGGCATACTGTGCACTAAACTTTCATCCTATGGCAGATGGTATTGCTTTGGAGGGAATGAAACTTATTAAAAATTCACTTGTTGTTGCATACCAAGATGGAAAAAATATTGAGGCCAGACAAAATCTTTTAGCAGCTTCATCAATGGGTTCAACAGCTTTTCAAAAGGGATTAGGTGCAATTCATTCATTGAGCCATCCTGTTAATGCTCAATATAATATTCATCATGGATTGAGTAATGCAATTTTTATGCCGTATGTATTAACTTTTAATAAATCTGTTATAGAAAAAAAAATTATCTCAATTTGTGATTATCTAGATTTAGATAAAAATTTTGAAAGTTTTTTATCGTGGATTTTGAATTTAAGAAAAGATTTAGCAATCCCCCATAAGCTATCTGACATTATGGATTGTTCTAAACTAGATTTAAATAAATTATCTCTAATGGCTTTAGAAGATCCATCTACTAGTGGTAATCCAAAAAAAATCAATCAAGAGGATCTTAAACTGATGTATCAGCATAGCATTTCAGGAGAATTGTTTGAATGAAAAAAATATTAATTGTAGAGGGAAATTTAAGAGAAGAAAATGAGAGCTTTTCAGAAAATGGTATTCAAACACATACAGAAAGCTTAAAGGACAGCTTAAGCCATTTTACTGAGAAACTTTCATTTGATGTTGTTAACCCCTCTTCAGATCAAAATATTCAATTAATTTCAGATCAACTCGAGCAGTATGATGGTCTTATTTGGGGTGGAAGTAGTTTAAATATTTATAATGATACTCCAGAAATTAGAAGACAAATTGAATTCATGAAAAATTGTCAAAATAAAGTAGGGAAAATTTTGGCAATTTGTTGGGGCATGCAAGTAGCAGTCACAGCAGCAGGTGGCCAAGTCAAAAAGGCGGATAATTCACATATTGGTATAGCAAATGAAATAGAGATAAACAAAAGTGGGATAAAACATCCGCTTTATAAAAATAAAGATAAAAAATTTAATTCCCCAGCATTCAATTTTGATGAGGTGGTAAAAATACCTGATAAAGGAATTTGTTTAGCCTCAAATAAGATTAATAAAGTTCAAGGTTTATATTTTGAGGTTAATAAGACAAAAATTTGGGGGCTACAATACCATCCAGAAATAACTTATGAAAAAATGATTAATCTTATTGAGTTTAGAAAAGAAAGATTAATTGAAAGTAGAAAAGTATTTAAAGATTACACTGAAGTTCAAAAACACATTGCTTTTATCAAAAAAGAAATTTCAGTTTCAGATAAAGAAAAGAGAATGTTAGAGCTTAAAAATTGGCTTAACGAATTAAATTAAAATAACCCTTCGATTTCACCTTTTTTATTAAGTTTAATAGAGTCTGCTGCTGGTACCCTTGGTAATCCAGGCATTGTCATTATTGCTCCACAGACAACAACTATAAATTCAGCTCCTGAGGAAAGCCTTATTTCTCTAATTGGTAATGAGTGACCTGTAGGTGCACCTTTGAGATTAGGATCAGTTGAAAAACTGTACTGAGTTTTAGCTACACAAATTGGCAATTCTCCATAACCTGCTTCTTCAAAACTTTTAAGTTGATCTCTAATTTTTGTATCAGCAATAACTTCATCGGCTCTGTAAATTTCTTTTGCTATTGTTTCAATTTTTGTAAACAATGGTGTCTTACTTTCGTATAAAAATTTAAATTTATTTTCATTTTTTTCACATAAATCAGCAACATGTGAAGCTAATTCTTTTGTACCTTCTCCTCCATTTGCCCAGTGGGTACAAAGACTTGCCTTTATTCCTAATTTATTACAAAAATCAACTAAAGCTTTTACCTCATCATCAGTATCTTTTATAAAATGATTTACAGCTATCGCTACAGGAAGACCAAATTTTTTTACATTTTCAACATGCCTTTCAAGGTTGACCAAACCTTTTTTAAGTGCTTCAACGTTTTCATTTTTAAGATCATCTTTGGCTACACCACCATGCATTTTTAGTGCTCTAATTGTAGCAACAATAACCACACAACTTGGTTTTAAATCAGATTTTCTACATTTAATATCTAGAAATTTTTCAGCACCAAGATCTGCGCCAAACCCAGCTTCAGTTACCACATAGTCAGCTAATTTAAGTCCGGCTTTAGTTGCAATTACAGAATTACAACCATGTGCAATATTAGCAAAAGGCCCGCCATGAATTATTGCAGGATTATTTTCTAATGTTTGAGTTATGTTTGGTCTTATAGCTTCTTTCAATAAAACAGTCATAGGTCCCTGTGCTTTTAAATCTTTAGCATAAATTGGTTTTTTCTCTCTTGTATAAGCAACTGTAATATTTCCAATTCTATTTTCTAAATCTTCCAAATTATTAGCTAAGCAGAAGATAGCCATTATTTCTGAAGCGACTGTAATATCAAAACCATCTTCCCTTGGGAATCCATTAGCGACACCACCAAGATTAATATTAATTGATCTTAATGCTCTATCATTCATATCTAAAACTCTTTTCCAAACAATTCTTCTTACATCTATATTAAGTTTATTTCCCCAATAGATATGATTGTCTATCAATGCAGATAAAAGATTATGTGCAGATGTAATTGCATGAAAGTCACCTGTGAAATGAAGATTAATTTGTTCCATAGGAACAACTTGAGCATAGCCACCACCAGCAGCTCCACCTTTCATTCCAAAAGATGGACCTAAACTTGGTTCTCTTAAACAGACGATAGATTTTTTTCCGATTTTATTTAGACCATCATTGAGACCTACAGAGGTTGTGGTCTTTCCTTCTCCTGCTGGAGTAGGAGTTATAGCAGTCACTAAAATTAATTTTCCCTCTTTTTTACTCTTGAGACTATCAAGGTACTCTAAATTTATTTTTGCAATGTGACGCCCCATGGGGCTGAAGGCAGAACTTTCATCAGGAACATTTATTTTTGCTAAAATGTCTTTGATTGGTTGCATTTTAGCTTCTCTTGCAATTTGAATGTCTGATTTTATTTCACTCATAAAATTCTTTAAATATACAAAAACTGCTCGATTAGTATCTCTTTTTAAGAGCTTTGGAAATATCTAAAAATTATATATAAAAAAAATAGGAACTATTTATATTCATTATTATAAAATTTAATCATGCAAAAATATTCAGTATTTAGCTTAATCAAGAATGCTTTTTCTAATCATGAAAAATGGGATTTGGCATGGAAAGATCCTACACCTAAAAAAGAATATGATGTTGTAATTATTGGTGGTGGTGGCCACGGGTTAGCTACTGCCTACTATTTAGCTAAAGAGCATCAAATAACTAATGTGGCAGTTATTGAAAAAGGATGGATTGGCGGAGGAAATATAGGAAGAAACACCACAATTATCAGATCAAATTTTATGTATGATGATAATGCTAGGTTCAATGAATTTGGAATGAACCTGTGGAGAAACATGAGTCAGGAATTAAATTTTAATGTAATGTTTTCACCAAGAGGAATAATAAATTTAGCTCATTCAGATGCACAAATGAATGCTTATGCTCGTCGAGGAAACTCTATGAGATTAAATGGAATAGATGCTGTTCTGCTTAATAGGGAAGAAGTTAAAAAGATTATACCTATGGCTGATTTTTCTGAAGATGTTAGGTATCCAATTTTTGGAGGCTTAGCACAACCAAGTGCTGGTACTGCTAGACATGATGCGGTCGCATGGGGTTATGCTAGACAAGCTGACTCAATGGGTGTCGATATAATTCAAAATTGTGAAGTAACAGGATTTGATATTGAAGCAGGAAAAATAACAGGTTTGAGAACATCTAGAGGAGATATTAAATCAAAAAAAATTGGATTGTGTGTAGCTGGCAGCACAAATGTTTTAGCAGAAAAACTTAATATGACACTTCCTATAGAAACTCATTTATTACAAGCTTGTGTTTCTGAGCCAGTGAAACCAGTTTTAGATGGAGTGGTAACCTTTGGTGCTGGACATTTTTATATTAGTCAATCAGATAAAGGTGAGATGGTTATGGGTGGAGATCTTGATGGATATAATAGTTATGCACAAAAAGGCAATCTTCCAACGATACAACATGTCTTAACCGGAGGTGTTGCTTTATTTCCATTCTTAAGTCGATTGAAAATGTTAAGGACTTGGGGAGGGATTATGGATATGTCAATGGATGGCTCACCAATAATTGATAAAACTCATATCGGTGGATTATATTTAAATTGTGGTTGGTGTTATGGAGGCTTCAAATCGGTTCCATCTTCCGGGTGGACATTTGCACATACAATCGCACAAGATAGAGTTCATGAATTAAATGAGGGATTTAGTCTAAATAGATTTTCTAAGGGTTACTTGTTAGATGAGAAAGGCCTTGGAACAAAAACTTGGATTTCATAAATGTTAAATATTAAGTGTCCTTACTGTGGGGACAGGTCTCAAAAAGAATTTGCCTACGGAGGTGATGGAACAATTACTAGACCAAAACTTAATCAAGAAATAAGTGATGAAGAATGGGATAATTTTGTTTATCTAAGAAAAAGTCCGAGAGGAAAACATATTGAATTGTGGCATCATATTGCTGGATGCAGACAATGGTTTAAAGTTGAGAGAGATACAACTACTCACGAAATTTTTAAAACTTTTAAACCAGAGGAATAATTTTGATGTCACAAAATTTTAGACTAAATACTGGTGGCTTAATCAACAGAGATAAACCTATTGAATTTAAATTTAATGGAAAAAAATATATTGGGTATGAGGGTGATACGCTGGCCTCAGCACTACTTGCCAATGGCATACATTTAATTGGAAGAAGTTTTAAATATCATCGTCCAAGAGGGTTTTTTGGTGCAGGAGTTGATGAACCAAATGCAAAAATGCAAGTTGAGATTAATGGTTGTTCAGAACCAAATATTAACGCAACTGAAATAGAGCTAGTAAATGGTTTATCAGCATCTAGCCAAAATTGTTGGCCATCAGTAAATTTTGATATTGGTGCAATAAATAATTTCTTAAATCGTTTTTTTCCAGCTGGTTTTTATTACAAAACTTTCATGTGGCCTAAAAGTTTTTGGTATAGAGTTTATGAACCTTTTATTCGAAAAGCAGCAGGGTTAGGAATTGCTTCTCTAGAAAAAGATAAAGAGAGATATGAGCATAAATATGAATATTGTGATTTATTAGTTACTGGCTCTGGACCTGCTGGTTTAGCAAGTGCTTATGCGGCCGCAAAAAATGGAGCAAAAGTAATACTAGCAGAGGATAAACCTAGATATGGAGGGACGCTTTTAACAGATGATGTCACGATAGATAACTTATCTGGAAAAGATTGGTCAGAAAAAATTATATCTGAATTAAAAGAGATGCCTAATGTTATTGTTAAAAATAGATCTCAAGTTTTTGGATACTATGATCATAACATGATGGTAATGTTTGAAAGGACGGGAGATCATTTAGAAAAAAAAACTAAGTACACACCAAGACAAAGACTTTGGTACATAAGAGCTAAAGAAGTATTGCTATCAACAGGATCTATTGAAAGACCTATTGTTTTTGGAAATAATGATACACCTGGAGTTTTTCTCTCAGCTGCTGCAAAAGAATATATGAAAGTTTATGGTGTTCTAATTGGTAAAAAACCAATTATTTTCACAAATAATGATAGCGGTTATGAAACAGCTATAGAGTTTAAAAAGAATGGTGTTAATCCAATAGTTTTAGATACTAGAGAGGATCAAAACTCTGAGTTAATTAATGAAGCTAAAGATTTAGATATAAAGATAAAGTTTTCTTATGCAGTGATAGTTGCTCATGGATATAAAAAAGTAAAATCAGCAACAATTGGGAAATTAAATAAAGATAAAATAGATTTTGAAAATACAGAGCAAATAAATTGTGACTCTATTTGTGTATCTGGATTTTGGACACCAACTGTCCATTTAGCATCTCAATCAGGTAATAAATTGAAATTTAACGATTCAATAGATGCTTTTGTACCTGACAAATCAAAACAAAATGAACATTCTTTAGGTGCTGCTAATGGAACATTTACATTACAAGATACTTTAAAAAACAGTATTAACACTGGGTCAGAAGTTTCTAAAAACATAACTAAAAAAGATGAAAAAATACAAATACCTAATACGAATGAACGAAAATATAGTGCTCATGATAAATTTTGGTGTTCTCCACTCCCTAAGGGTAAAAATTATAAACGATTTGTAGATTTCCAAAATGACGTAGCAGTTTCTGATATAGAGGTTGCTTTAAGAGAAGGTTATAGATCAATTGAACATGTTAAGAGATATACAACATTGGGAATGGCAACGGATCAAGGAAGGACTAGTAATTTAAACGGATTACAGTTGGTTGCAAATGTTGAAAAAAAAATTGTTCCTCAAGTAGGTCACACTACTTTTAGACCACCTTTTACACCAGTTACCATCGGTACAATAGTTGGAAGGGAGATAGGCAAAGAATATATGCCTACAAGAAAAACACCAATGCACCATTGGCATGAAAAAAACAATGCTGTATGGGTAGATGCTGGTGCTTGGAAAAGGCCAAGATATTACAAAAGAGGAAATGAAAATTTATTTGAGGCATCAAAAAGAGAAGCAAAAAATGTTAGAGATCACGTGGGTGTTTGTGATGTAACAACTTTAGGGAAAATTGATATAAAAGGTCCAGACGCTGCAGAGTTTTTAAATAGAGTTTACACAAACGCATGGTTAAAACTTCCAGTAGGTAAAGCTAGATATGGAGTAATGCTTAGGGAAGATGGAATTGTGATGGATGATGGGACAACAACTAGAATTTCAGAAAATCACTATCATATGACAACGACAACAGCTCAAGCAGCGAATGTGTTATCACATTTAGAATATTACCTGCAAATAGTTTGGCCAGAATTAAATGTTAATGTTGTTTCAACAACCGAGCAATGGGCTGGTGCGGCGATTGCAGGACCTAAATCTAGAGATTTGTTAGCGAAGCTTTTCCCTAAAATAGACGTTAGCAATGAGGCACTTCCTTTTATGGGATATGTAGAGGGAGATTTATTTGGCGTTAAAGCAAGAATTTTTAGAATTTCTTTTTCAGGTGAACTTGCTTACGAAATAAACGTTGAGTCTGATTTTGGATTATTTATGTGGGAAAAAATAATTGATATTGGTGAAGAATTTAATATCCAACCTTATGGTACGGAAGCATTGTCGACACTTAGAATAGAAATGGGCCATGTAGCTGGACCAGAACTTGATGGCAGAACCATTCCTTATGATGTTTCGTTAGAAGGTTTAGTATCAAAGAAAAAAGATTTTATTGGAAAGAGATCTTTAGCTAAAGAAGCATTTAATAAAGCAGATAGACAAAAAATTGTTGGCTTAGTCCCATTGGACAGGAAATCAAGTATTCCAGAGGGATCTCATTTAGTAGAAAATAAAAATGCAAAACTACCAAATCCTAAACTTGGTCACGTTTCTTCATCTTGTTGGAGTGTTGAAAACAATAATCCTTTTTCTCTTGCAATATTAAAAGATGGAAAAAATATGATAGGAAAAAAGCTTTTCGCGGTCTCTCCACTTAAAAACACTTCTATTGAGGTTGAAGTTATGTCCTCACATTATGTAGACCATGAAGGAAAGAGAGTAAGATCATGAAACAAATTTCTTCTTTAAATAATGTACATCAAAATGGAAAATTTGGTGATTTTGAAAATAAAAATGAGAAAGATTTATTAAAGATTTCAGAATTGAAGAATGTTTTAATATTTCAAATAGTTCAATATAAAAATTCAAGTTCAGATATCTCAAATATAAAAATTGATAACCTAGAATTACCTTCTATTTTAAAATCTTCTTCAAATTCAGATACTAGAATTTTGTGGATGGGACCAAAGAATTGGATAGTTATAACTTCTAAAACAGATTTACTTTTAAAAGATGGAAAACAATTCGATGAAAGTAATTTTGCAATTACAGATTTATCACATTCAAGAACAATAATTGAAATTCAGGGTGATCTTGTTAATGAAGTTTTAAAAAAAGGATGTCCTATAAATATTGATAAATTTAATGAGGGTGATTGCACAAATTCAATTTATAACGGAATATCAATTACGATTGATTTTATTTCTAACAATCCAAAAAAAGTAAGAATTTTTGGATTAAGAAGCTTTGGAGAGTCTTTGCATCATTCAATAACAGATAGCTCATTAGAATTTGGTTATAAAAGTAATTAATTATTAATTTCTTGTTGCAATATAAACACCAACTGAAGCAATTAAAAAACCAATAACATCTATATTCGTTAAAGTTTCATTTAAAAAAAGCCAAGCCATAATAGCAGAAGTTGCTGGTATTAGAAAAAAAACAGAAACTGTTTTACTAGCTGAATTTTTTTTTATTAAAAACATCAGTATTGTAAATGCACCAAAGGAAACAAGAAAAATTTGATGACTCATTGCTATTATAAATGTTTTTGTAAAATAGATATAGGGTTCTATAAAAAAAATAATTATTAACACATGAAATAAACAACCACCCAATGCTTGATAAAAATTACTAACAGATAATGGTAAGTTATTACTTAATTTTTTCTGCCAAATAGTAGAAAACGTTATAGATAAAAGTGCAATTAAAGTTGCGATCAAACCTAGTATAGGAATACCTGAACCAACATCAATCCCTAGTACCAAAGAAGCGCCAACAAAACCCAATAAAACACCTGCCCATTGTTGCAATGTAACTTTTTCATTTAAAAGTGGTCCACTCAAAATATTTGTTAAAATTGGCTGAAGTGTCACGATTAGAGCAGCTAAACTGGTCGGCATTCCAATTGAAATTGAGTAAAAAACCCCTCCTAAATATAAGCCATGGAAAAGAACACCACTTAGAATTGACTCAATTAAGTTTTTTCTTTTAATTATAATTGAATAATTAGAATAAATTGAGAATAACAAAAACCCGATTGCTACAAAAAAAAATCTAAAAGCTAAGGCAGCAAACGGATCACTATTATCAATGATTGGTTTAGTGGTAATAAATGCAGATGACCAAAGAATGATAAAAATAAAAGGGAAAATTTTGATCATATTAAAAAATGCAGTAAAATGTAATGAATTACCACAATATTTTAAAAAAAATAAAACTTATTTTGGACAATTTATTAATTGTAGCTCCTAGCCTAATCAAATAACTTAATTAGATGATTTTAAAATTTTTTAAAATTTGTTTATACCTTACGACATTTTTATTTTTGACAGGTTTTGTTCATTTACAGGCTGTAATGGGTCCTGCAATTACAATAGCTACATCAGGAAATTTGGCTAAAGCCACTGCTCAATTGGTATTCGATTATGAATTTAAAAAAAAAACAGGCAAAAGCTCCCTTAACTATATTTCAGAGGAGGTATTAAAAAATAATAAAGAAAATCAAATTAATGAAGATTTTAAAAATTTAATTGAAAAAAGAGTAAAAATAACTCATCAAAAATTAAAAGATCAAAATAAAATTGATAAAGAATTTAAACTTTTAGTTGAAAAAAGAGTTAAATTAACTCACAAGAAGCTAATTCAGCAAAAAATTAGTCAGTAAGATTTAAAACAATTAATTTTTTTTGGTTAGTCTCTTTACACCACAATTCATAACTTTCACACATTCTCCATAAATGATCGAATGCTCGTTGGGATAATTCCAATGGATAATGGCTCTTTGCATAATATAATTCAGGATATTGAATAAGCTGCTTAACTGACAAATCTTTTTGAATATGAAGTAATCTTAAAGTTTCTTCAGGCACCTTCTTTTTTGATACCTTTTCAATTAATTCATCATGGAATTTTCCACTACTTATATCATTGTAGGTCGTTGTTCCAATAAAGTTTTCAATTGCGTTGATTGTTGTCAGCTCAGGATTTTTTTTCTTAATCTCACAAACTTTTGAGTAAATTGCTTCTGCAACGAGTAACACATAAGGCTTTTCTTTAGATGGCATTATCTATTTTGGTATTTCCTCATAGCAGCGTTAGCTAAAATTAAATTTGGGTCTAAAAATATTTTTGATGATTTAATTGTCTTAAATGGTTTATAGGCAAAAATAGCGATAGGGAGCTCTGTGCAACCAAGAATAATTTTTTTACATTTTTTTTTGATCAAATAATTTATTGCTGGTTTTATAGCTTTGCTCGCTAGTTTCACTTTTCCCATTTTTACAAGCCTGATAGCTTTGTTTACGGACTTACTTTGAATAGAATTATTTGGAAACACTAAATTATAATCTTTATCAAAAAACTTATTATAAACACCTGTTTTTAAAGTTCCTTCTGTGGCAAGCAAACCAATGGAGGAATTTTTTCTACATTTTTTTTTAGCATGCACAAAAACTTCTTTTGGCATATTTACTATTGGCAAGTTAATTCGTTTTTTTAAATCATCATACCAATAATGCGCTGTGTTACAGGGTATGACTATAAATTTACAATTACTTTTTTTTAAAAGATTACAACCATAAATTAAACTTTTTAAAACAGATAAATATTTTTGTTTAGTCTTTTTATTACTTATTTTATTTGATAGTTTGCCGGTATGGATACCAATCGACTCAGGTCTACCAGGAATATTCGATTTATTATAAAGCATGAACAAAGGGTAATCTTGATCGATCTTACCTCTATATAGAATTGCCAGCTTATTGCAAAAATCTAAACCTGCCTGGGTACCCATTCCACCTAAAATGCCAATCATAAATTATTTTCTAAATTTCGTTGTAGAATAGTTCATTGGCTATAAAAATAAATTAATTCTTAATTAAAAAATTAATTAAATTTATAGCCAATTAATTTATGTGAAAATTATGCAGTTTTTAAGTTAACTGCTGAAGGACCTTTAGGACCATCTTCAACATCGAAAGTCAAAGCTTGACCCTCATCTAAACCGTTCATACCAGCATCTCTTACAGCTGAAACATGTACAAACACATCTTTTTCTTTGTCATCACGTTCAATAAAACCAAAACCTTTAGTTGGATTGAACCATTTTACTTTTCCTTGTAGACTCATATTTTTCTTCTTACTTATTGTTATATTAATTTATTACTTATAATTAAGTAATGATGGCTTTGTTTATAAATATTAGGGTTTTGTCAACTAATTTAGTGCACAATTAGACTTTTTTTTATCGTTCGTGGTCAATTAGCTTAGTTAAATAGATAGAATTAACATCTTCTTTGTAATGGGCAAAGGGTTTGCAAGGTATAAAATCACATTTTTTAAATAATTTTCTCGCTGGATCAAAAAATTTTCCAGCACCAGTTTCTAAACTAATTCTTTTAATTTTTAATTTCTTAGCTTCATCTATGAGATGTTTGATGACTTTAATACCATTACCTTGATTTCTAAAATCATCATGTATTCTAATTGATTTAAATTCACCATGATCTTTGTCTAAGAACTTTAATGCCCCACAACCAAATATTTTATCATTTTCCCAAAGGCTCCAGAATTTAATTGATGAAACTTTTAACCCCGGTATGTCTAGAACATGAGCACTACCCTCAGGAGATGCAGCTCTAAGTTCTATAAAATGTTTTGTCAGAAGTTTATTTACCTCTGGGTTATCAAAATTTCCCTCAATAGATTTAAGCATTTATATTAAAGTTGTTATGTGGCCCATTTTTCTTTTATCTTTTATCTCTTTTTTTTGATAATCAAAGAAAAATTCATTTTCATTTAATTTAAAGTTTTCTCTATATGGTCTGATTTGATTTCCTATTAGGTTCACCATTTTTGCATTAGATATTTTTTTGAGTGGAATTTTTTCTAACGAACAGACAGCTCTCACATGATTTTCAAATTGACTAATATTAAAAGCATTAATTGTTAAATGGCCAGAATTGTGAACTCGAGGAGCTATTTCATTAACATAAAGATTTTCATTTTTATCAAGGAAAAATTCAACGCAAAGCGTTCCTATATATTTTAATTCTTCTGCGATCCGGATTGACCAATCTTTAGATTCTTCAAATATTTTTTTACTAATTTCTGCTGGTATTATTGAATGTTTCAATATTTGATCTTCATGAGTATTTTCTATCGGCTCATATATTTCATAACTATTGTTCCCAAATCTGGTAATAATGACTGATATCTCTTTTTTAAGTTTTACTAATTTTTCCAGTATATAACCTTTTGAAAAATCAATATTCAGGTTATTGATGTCTTCAATTTTTTTAATTGGGTATTGGCCTTTGCCATCATAACCCATTGTAGTAGTTTTTAAAATCCCAGGTAAGAAATCTCCTAATGGCTCCATATCAGATTTATTTTCTATTGATGCGTACCTAGTGGTTCTTATATTGAGTTTGTTTACAAAATCTTTTTCCGCGATTCGATGTTGAATTAATCTATTTACAGACGGCTTTGGTAAAACTGGTTTTACCTTGTTCATTTCATTAAGAGTTTCATAAGGTATATTTTCAAATTCATAAGTAATTACATCAATTTCTTTTATGAACTCTTGCATTTTGACTTTGTCATCGTATCTGCCATGAATAAATTTGTTACAAAAATTTTGTGCTGGAGCATCAACATCATCACAATAGATTATGGTATTAATATTTAACTTCTTAGCTGCGACAGCTAATAAGCTTCCTAGCTGACCACCACCAATAATACCCAAATTTTTTATTGACATTTTTTATTTTGGATTTTTTTTTACTGATCTAGTTTGTAATGAACGCCAATTATTTAATTTCTTCTTTACAGCAGGATTGCTGTTTGCAATTATAGCTGCAGCTAATAAAGCAGCATTTATGGCACCATCTTCTCCAATTGCAAGAGTTCCAACTGGTATTCCTTTTGGCATTTGTGCTATTGATAATAAACTATCAAGTCCTTTAAGCTTTTTACTTTCAACGGGAACTCCTAAAACTGGAATTGAGGTTATAGCTGAAATCATACCAGGTAAATGTGCTGATCCACCAGCACCGGCAATGATTACTCCAATATTATTTCTTGATGCGCTCTCTGCAAATTCATACATTCTTTTTGGAGTACGGTGGGCAGATATAATTTTAGTTTCAAATCGAACACCCATTTTTTTTAGTATATTTGCTGATAATTTCATAGTTTTGAAGTCTGACTGACTTCCCATGACGATTGCAACTTTGAGATTTTTATTCTTTTTCATGATCAATTTGATGAATATTTATTTCAAAATTAGATTAAAATTTCAATAAAATAAATAGTATTTAAAAAACAACTTGGTATGCTTAGCCAAAATTAACCAAAATGAAATTTAAAATCGATAACCTTCAATATTGTAAATGGTCAAGAAAAGTTTTTGAGATTAATCGTGAGGCTGGTTTAGATGCAGTTCATGTTACAATAGTCTATCATGAAGACTTTGATGAACTTCAAAATGAAATTAAAAAGTGGCAAATTTTATTAAAAGAAAATTCAGATTTAATTTTTTTAGGTCAAAGTTTTAAAGATATTGAAAAAGCAAATAATGAGAATAAAACTGCAATTTTTTTTGGTTTTCAAAATTGCTCTCCAATAGAAGATGATATTAATTTAGTTGAAAAAGTTCATAGTCTTGGATGTAGATTTATGCAACTCACTTACAACAATCAATCATTGTTAGCGACAGGTTGCTACGAGAAAAATGATAGTGGGGTAACTAATTTTGGACGGGAAGTTATTCGAGAAATGAACAGAGTGGGTATCGTAGTAGACATGTCCCATTCAGCCGAAAAAAGTACTTTTGATGCAATCGAGTTTAGTGAAAAACCAATAGCAATTACTCATGCAAACCCGTCTTTTTGGCACGCAGCAAAAAGAAATAAGTCTTCTGATTTACTAAAAACTTTAAGTGAGAGTGGAGGAATATTAGGTTTATCTTTATACCCGCATCATCTTAAGGACAATACAAATTGTTCTCTAGAAAGCTTTTGTGAAATGGTGGCGAAAACAGCAGAAATAATGGATATCAATAATATTGGTATAGGATCAGATCTTTGTTTAAATCAACCAGATGAGGTTGTTGAATGGATGAGAAATGGGACTTGGTCTAAAAATAGAAATTATGGAGAGGGCTCTAAAAATAAACCAGGGTTTCCTAAACAGCCTAATTGGTTTGAGGATGCAAGGGGTTTTAAAAACTTAGAAGCAGGTTTAAAAAAGGTTGGTTTTTCAGAGACTGAGACTAATGGAATACTAGGTAACAATTGGTATAACTTTTATAAAACTATCTAAATATGAATATAGAATTAAGAGATCCAAACATCATAATGAAGTTATCAAGACTTGGTTCCTTTCATCAATCAAGATTATCTTTTTTACGAAGTTTTTTAAGTGAATTTAAAGATTGGCAATATAATAGAGACTTGTTTAATCTAGACCAAGAGGGTTATGGCACAGCAGTATACTCATTAAAAAAAAAAGACAGGGTTTATTCTTTAATCTGTTATGCGAACAAAATTAATGATGACGAAAGATCAGATAGAGTAATAGCCACAAAGTGGGATGCAGCTTTTACATTACATGATGGAGTACCTTTAAAAGAAGACATTGACAGATTAAGAAATGAAGTTCCAAAACAGGAAGTTGGGAGGCTGTCTTATAAAGAGCTAACCTTATCTAGAGCAAATAAATCTGTTAGGGTATTTGATCATGTTGTTGAAAGTTTAAGTAATGGAAACCAACCTGATTTAGAGCTACTTGAAAAAGTTGGATATTTATACAGGACGACTGCAGTTTATGGATCTGGAAAGTTTGGTTTAGCAGATCGATTTAGAATTAAAAATAGAGAGGAAATTAACGGACCATTCAGATTAGAGATGATGTTAGTTTATTTAGTTAGACAATTTACATTTGATCAAGTTAATCATGTTGCAAAAAATAAAAATCCTAATTCAGCTGTCAAACTAGATCCTAAAATTTGTAGAAATTTGGGTATAGGAAATTCTACTGGATTAGGAATGGCTCCATTTATTGTCAATCATCCAACTTTATTAAACAATTGGATACTTAGTAGAGAAATTGCACTTAAAAAAATAAGAGAAATTAAAATTGTTAAAACACAAGATAGAGATTTATTTAAAGATTGTGTGAAAAGTTCTCTTAAAAATATAACTAGCTGGAATACAGAGAGTGAATATCAACTCAAAAAAATTAAACTTTTGTTAAAAGATACCAAAAAATTCATCAGTTTCTTAGAAAACGAATTTGATTTTCAAAAAGATTATCCTTTTAATGAAATTTATCTTTGGCTCGAGAAAGAAACTTGTGAGGAGTGTATTGAATACGTTGTCTCAATAATGATGGAGCCATTTGGTGATATAGTTCAGCCATTGGTAGGGCAAATGAGCTCTGAAGAAGAAAAATACTTTAATATTCCAACCGAACGCACTGTCGGAGATTTAAAAAAGATTTTAGAAAATAAATATTCGGATATTTTAAAGATCAATTTTAATATAGATAAGAGCAATCAGAAATTTTGGTTTATTTCAAAAAATAAAGAAGAACCAAGATTAGCTAATCGTTTTGAGGAAAATGGTGCAGATTTAGAGCAACCCTTGGCAATAGCTAGAGATATAAAAAAACTATATGAAAGATTATTATCTTTAAAAAATAATTTAAAGATTAATCAATTTTTAATTGATAATTCTGATTTAAGACATGTTGTTAGAAGAGCCTTCATTATTGAAAAATTTCCATATTCAGAAATACAAGATAATACTATTGGAGAAAAATTAGTTCCAATTGACATGTTGCGATTAAAGTTATCTTTTTTTGGGGCTTTAAAGTTTGATCCAAGATCTGACAAGTGGTTGAGGATATGCATGTTTCAAGGTGCACCACTCCCAAATGAGTTAAAAGATTATGATGAGCAATGGGTTTATAAAACTCACTCTTAAACCATGAAATCCCTAAGTGAGATAGAAACTATAGTCAAGAGGGCAAGTCGAGCTGCTGGTTATTCATGGGGTATAGCAGAGGAAGTTGGGAAATCTATAAGATTATTTGAATTATTTGGTTTTCCAGCGATCAAACATCTTAATCAATACTATCAAAATAAAAAAAAAGAAAATTTTGAAGAGGTAAAACTAATCAGTAAAATTAATAAATCAAGTGGATCATCTTTTTGTCCAATAATGTTAGGTATTAATTTTATTGACCAAGTAAAAAATATCGAGACTTTAAAAAAGTGCTCAGTTGAAAATCTTGCTTATCCATTGCTGCTTTTATCTTTTTTAAGCAGAGCTTCAGAAATTATTGGAAAAAAATTATTAATTTCATTTGATGATTGTAAATTTTTATTGAATTTTAATTTGAGTATCTCATCAAATATTTGGGATAAAGAAATGCCAATGTTAGCAAAAAAAGTAGAAATAAGTTTTTTAAACAATGAAGATAACTTTTCAGATCAAGATTGGAAAAATCTCTACAAACTTGCAGAGGATACATTTGTAGAGGAAACTGATAGTTTAAAAGAGGGTGCAGCGGGAGCTGGTTTGACTGATAATGACTGAAGATAAAGAAATAGAAAAAAATCTAGAGGATTTAGATGATATTTGTGATGAATGTAAAGAACAGCATGAAAGTGTTACTCAAAACTTGATTCTAACTGGTTTTAAAATTTGTAAGTCTTGCAGAGTTTCTAAGACAATTTTCCCAATCTAAATATGATTGATCGGTAAGGCGTTCATTCGACTTATCACGAAAGAAATAGATAAAAAGACAATAATCAAAAATGACATAAATACAATTCCAAAAGATTTTAAATTTGATTTAAGATTAAGAACTTGTCGCGTTGAAATAATTAACCCAGCAAAAATCCAAAATTGCGTAAGAAAAATTATAGGTATCATTAATTCTGGTGTGACAGCAAAAAATCTTAATAGACCAGGCGCGTGAGCGAAACCGACTGCTGTTAATACTTTTTTAAATGGAACTTTACTATTTTTATCAGGAAATAGTTTAACCCCAATAACAAAGATTAATATTGCCCAAACAAACCAAGTTAATATTGCAGTCACTCCCGACATTGCCACAGCTGTTTTAAAAACTGTGTTTGCAGCAACTGCACCAGCTATGCCATCTAAAATCATAATGATACCCGCAAAATAAACTGAGGCTTCACCAAAATTTTTACTATCAGAATAAAGTGTTTTATCTAGTTTGATAGATTTTAAAATAATACTTAGAAATTCACCGAACATTTTTTTTTTTATTTTTTTGCTCTTTGTAAGATACGATTAATGGGAATATTATTAAAGCAATAGCTATAATAATGCAAATTACTATTAAGAAACCTTTTGTCATTAAAGATGATGGGGGAGTTAACTCCCCCAAAAATCAGATTAACCTTTTGAAACTTCTCTTGTATTAGCGTTGAAAGATTCTTTAAATGGAATATCGACTATAACTGCATCTACAGGCTTACCCGGAGTATCAGAGTATTTTTCAGGTAAATGAACTTTATATTTAGTTCCAACCTTACCTTTTGGAAATCCATTTGCATTTAATGTCCCATCAAAAGGAACATATCCCATTGCAATGTTTGTTTTCTTTTCAGGATGCCACCAAGGTGAAGTAATGAAACCAACTGGATCTCCACCACTATCATTTGATATTAGCCAAAAATCTGGCGCATAATCATCAATAGGTTTTCCACCTAACTCCAATCCAACTAATTGAAGTGCGTATGGTTTTTTACCATCCTTAAGTTCTTTGCCCATTTTTTCAAGTGCAGCTTTACCAACGTAATCAGACGTTTTGTTCCATTCACCTTTTCCAGATAAAGAAACCTGGTAACCTAAGTTACATTGATAAGGATTATGTTGTTGATCCATATCTTGACCCCAAGACAAAATTCCAGCCTGGATTCTTCTGTGGTGAGCAGGTGCAATAACCATTAGTTGGTGTTTTTTTCCGACCTCAAGCACAGCATTCCACATATCGTCAGCATATAAAGTTGCATCTCTTAAATAAATTTCATAACCAGCTTCTCCAGAAAAACCTGATTGAGAAATTACACAACTTCGACCAGCAACTTTAACTTCAGCTAAACCATAAAACGGCATATTTTCTAAATCAACTTGATCACCTAACAAATCTTTCATTAGAGCTTTTGATTTTGGACCTTGTATTTGAACAGGACAAGCATCAATTTCTTCTATAGTGCAATTAAATCTTCCATCTGCGTTTACACCTTGCAAGTACAAACCAATATCAGAATCTGATAGTGAAAACCAAAACTCATCCTTAGAAATTCTTAAAAGAATTGGATCATTTAAAACCCCACCATAAGCATTACACAAAATAACGTATCTTGCTCTCATTGGTGAAATTTTTGTTGCATCTCTTGTGATTACATAATCAACAAATTTTTCTGCATCTGGACCCTTGACTTGAATTTGTCTTTCAACTGCAACATTCCACATAGTTACATGATTAACAATTGCATCATATTCAACCATTGCACCACCGTCTTCTGGTTTTACATAACCTCTTGGATGATAAATACGATTATAAACTGTCGCTCTCCAACAACCTGCTTGCATAGATAAATGCCAATAAGGTGATTTTCTTACTCTTGTTGAAATTAACATTTCAACTTTTGTTGGTCCACTTTGTCTTAAGTTATATGGTACTTTTCGATCTGATTGATCTACAGAAGTAACATGCTTTAAATTAGTATAGTCAAACTCTTTAGACATAACTATTCTCCTTCAACCACTTGTTAGTTTCCTTCAAGCCGCCGAATGTATAAATGTGGAAAAAATCAGTATGAGATTTAATTTTCCCAATTAAATCATTAGGGTCTTTAGGTTTTAATAAATCTAACGCCTTACTAAAATTAGATTTAAGAAAATTTAAGGAATTTTTTGCACCAACTATATTAGCAAACTTTATTAAGCTAGATATTTTTAGAGGCCCAGTAATTCCCACATGTACTGGTACGCTTTGTTTAGAAATAAAGTCTATAATTGGCTGAGGATCTAGTAACCATTGAGTTACAATATAATCAGCGTAAGGCTTTTTGTCTTTCATAGCTTTTTCTAAATCTGAATCGGATATATCAGGACTCCCCTCTGGGTGTCCAGCAATTCCTATCGTCATCTTCTCAAAATAGCCAGTCTCCAAAAGTTGAAAAGAGCTATCGAATTTTCCCATCGGTTCTCTCCCCCCACCTATAACCAAGGCTTGTTTGACGCCACCATCTTTACATCTCGAAACATAATCTTTTAATTGTTTTTCATCCTGCAAAGATCTTGCGGGAAAATGCGGGACTGGATTGAAACCTTTCTTTACCAACTCAACTGCTTGTTGAGCTGTCTCTTTATAATCTCCCCCAGGTAGCATAGTAATGTAAATATCCTTCACCGCTGGAACTGTGTCCAAATCAGTTTGTGGTCCAATTTCTAGAGAAAAATTCATTGATTAATGATTATATTTTTTGAAAAAGCTGTCAAAGAAATTAATCGTGTAATATAATCCCAATCTGATTATTGGCTGAAAAATCAAAAAAGGATATTAAAATGACATATAAGTGGGATAACAAAAAACCAACAGCACAAATGTTAGGAAGATGGCAGCCATTTCACGATGGCCATTACACCTTATTTAAAGAAATTATTAAAAAAACAGGACAAGTTTGTATTCAAATAAGAGATGTACAAGGTGTAGATGATAATCCTTTCGATTTTGATACAGTTAAAAAAAATATAGAAGATAGACTTAATCCAGAGTTTCAAGGTCGTTTTAAAATTATGTTGGTCCCGAATATTACAAATATTTGTTATGGTAGAGGGGTTGGTTACAAAATTGAAGAGATAGTATTGTCAGAGGAAATACAAAAAATATCAGCAACGAAGATAAGAGCCAAAATGAGAGAAGAAGGCAAACTCAAATAGAATTTTTGATGAATATATTAGTGAAGAACTTATCTAGCAGTATATCTATAGTTCAAATTAATGATCCTAAAACATATAATTCATTATCTTTTAAAACTTTAAATGATCTAATTAAAGTTCTTAAAAAACTTGATCAAGACAAAAAAACAAAAGTAATTATTATAGAAGGTGCTGGAAAAGGTTTTAGTGCAGGCCATAACCTAAAAGAAGTAAAAAGTTTAAAGGTAAGAAACAAATATCAAAAATTATTTAATCTGTGTTCTAAGTTAATGCTTCAAATAGTAGAGGGTAATAAACCTGTTATTGCCAAAGTGCATGGAGCAGCCTATGCTGCTGGTTGTCAGTTAGTTGCTAGTTGTGATTTAGCCTATAGTACTAAAGATGCATTATTTGCAACACCTGGAGTAAATATTGGATTATTTTGTAGTACGCCAATGGTTGCTGTAAGTAGAAAAATTAATAAAAAACCGATGATGAAAATGTTGCTTACAGGCGATCCAATTAAAGCAAATTTTGCAAAAGAAATTGGTTTAATAAATGATTGTTTTTCAAAATCTAAATTAAACAATGAGGTTTTAAAAATTGCAAAAAAGATTGCATCTAAATCAAATTTAACAATTAAAATTGGTAAACGAACATTTTATAAACAATTAGAGATGCCTCTTCGAAAAGCGTACGCTCATACAAGCAAAATGATGACAGTAAATATGATGGCCCTGGATGCTAAAGAGGGAATTTCAGCTTTTTTGGAAAAAAGAAAGCCAAAATGGAAAAATAGATAATGAAAAAAAATATTTTACTTATTTTTTTTTTAATAATTGGAATAATTATTATCTATAACTTTAGAGGCCATAATCAAAATAAAGCAATTGAAGCATGCATTGCTGGGAGTAAAAAGTTAGACACCCCTATGACTGTTGAAGAAGCTAAAGAGTTTTGTAAGCAAAAAATCCAAAATAAACAATGAATGATATAAAAGAAATTCTCTCAAAATATAAAAAGATTGCAATGGTTGGGGTCAGCAACGATCCTACAAAAGCATCAACCATTGTCATGAAATATATGCAGAAATATGGTTTTAAAGTTTACCCTGTAAATCCTAAAGCTAAAGGTCAAAAAATTTTAGGAGAAGACGTGTGTGGTAAAATTACCGATATTAAAGATAAAGTGGATATAGTAAATGTATTTAGACCTTCAAAAGAAGCTTTAGATATTGCTAAAGATGCAGTTGATATTAAAGCAAAAGTTTTGTGGTTACAGCTTGGAATTAAAAATGAACAAGCAAAAAAATTGGTTATTAAAAACAAAATTGAATATATCGAGGATAGATGTACCAAAATGGAGTATCAAAAACATTTCTTAAAAATACGTCAAGCCTTTCCTGTTCTACAAGACTAAAATCAATAATTTTTAGAAAATGGTAAAAAAAATTCAAATAATTTCAAATGCTCTTTTTATTTTTTTTGTTTTTATAACAATAGCAAAGGCAGAATTACTAAAACCCAATAGTGACATCAAACCTGATAGAGTTATAGAAATTCAATTATCAGGACTTCAAAATAATGATCTTATTTATAAGGATAGTGGCATAGAGCAGACTTGGAACTTTGCTCATCCTAACAATAAAAAAGTTACTGGACCTTTAGATAAATTTAAAAGAATGATTAAAGGAGACTCTTATCAAATGATGATCAATCACTTAAGTCACACCATAATAAAGCTTGGAAGTGGTGAAAATTGGGCTCAATTTGAAGTGATCCTTTTAGATAAAGATAAAATTTATCATAAGTTTAACTGGCAAGTTGAAAAGTATGAAACAGATGGTCCACTAAAAGATTGCTGGCTAACAACCATGGTCTCCAGCCCAATCCCATTAGGGAGCTCCATATGATTAAAAATGACAATTTTGTTTCGTTATGAATAAAAATTTAGTAGGAATCGCTTAATGAAATCAAAAACTAAAGTTGTTGTAGTTGGTGGTGGTGTCGTTGGAGTAAGTGCTCTTTATCATTTAGCAAAAAAAGGCTGGTCTGATGTTGTTTTAGTTGAGAGAAAAGAACTTACATCTGGATCAACTTGGCATGCAGCAGGATTACTTCCGCTGTTTAATATGAGTTACTCAGTTGGTCAATTGCATAAGTATGCAGTCAATCTTTATAAAACATTAGAGGAAGAGACCGGTAAAAATGTTGGCTTTAGTGTTGTTTCAAATATTCGTCTAGCAAGTACCAGAGATAGAATGGATGAATATCATCAGTATGCTGGTGTTGCTAAAACAATTGGTGTTGATGTAAAATTTTTAACACCACAACAAGTAAAAGAAATTTGGCCTTTATGTCATACCGATGATTTAATTGGCGCAATTCAACACCCTGAAGATGGATATATTCAGCCAGCTGATTTAACTCAAGCTTTAGCCGCAGGTGCAAGAAATAGAGGAGCAGAGATTTATAGAAATACTGCTGTTACAGCAATCCGACAAACAAAAAGTGGTTGGGTAGTTGAGACTGATAAAGGTTCAATTGAATGCGAACATGTTATTTCTTGCTCAGGAAATTTTGCACGTCAAACAGGTGAAATGGTTGGATTAGATATTCCAGTAATACCTGTTGAACATCAATATATCGTGACAGAACCTCATCCAGAAATTCAAAAAAGAAAAAAAGCAGGATTACCTGAGATGGGTGTCTTAAGAGATAGTGATAGCAGATGGTATATGAGAGAAGAAGCAGGAGGATTAATTTTAGGTCCTTATGAAGATGGTGCTCCAGCTTGTTATGTTGAAGGACCATCAAAAGACTCTGAATACGAATTATTTCAAGAAGATTTAGATCGACTGGCACCTCATATTGAAGGTGCTATTCACAGAGTTCCTGCTTTTGGTGAGGTGGGAGTTAAAAAAGTTTACAATGGAGCAATTTGTTATACGCCAGACGGCAATCCAATAGTTGGTCCAGCTTGGGGATTGAAAAATTTTTGGATTAATGAGGGGCATAGTTTTGGTATCACAGCTGCTGGTGGTGCAGGTTGGCAACTAGCAGAGTGGATTGTTGATGGAGAACCAACAATTGATATGCTTGGTGTTGAACCTAGACGTTATGGAAATTACGCAACCAAATCTTATTTAAAAGCAAAAAACGAAGAAGCTTATAGCCATGTTTTTATTGTTCATTATCCTGATGAGGAAAGACCAGCTGCAAGACCATTAAGAACGTCTCCATGTTATGAGAGAATGAAAGATTTAGGCGCAGTGTTTGGTCAAAAATTTGGTTGGGAGAGACCCAATTTTTTTGCAACAGATGGTATGGAACAAAAAGATGATTGGTCATTTAGAAGATCAAAATGGTTTGATGCAATTAAAAAAGAGTGTCAGAATGTAAAAGAAAATGTTGGTCTATTAGATATGACGGCATTTGCAAAATGTCGAATTAAAGGTCCTAAAGCTGAGGAATTTTTAGATTATTTAGTTGCAAATAAACTTCCAAAAAAAATTGGCAGAATAAATCTATGTCATGCACTTAATACTAAAGGTGGAGTTCATTCAGAATTTACAATCATGAAAGAGGCCGAAAACAGCTATTACCTTGTTTCAGCAGGTGCAAATCTTAGACTAGATCATGATTGGATTCAAAAATGGATGCCAACTGATGGATCAGTGATATTTGAAGATTTAACCAATAGTACAGGGGTACTTGTTGTAGCTGGACCAAAAGCAAGACAATTAATGCAAAAAGTTTCTACAGATGATTTTTCCAATGAAAACTTTAAATGGTTAACAGCTAAAAATGTTAATGTTGGTTATGCTCCAGTAAATGCAATGCGAGTTAACTTTGTTGGAGAACTGGGTTGGGAATTACATCATCCAATTGAGTATCAAAATCATATTTTTGATAAATTAATGGAAGCTGGAAAAGATTTAGGACTGAAACCTTTTGGAATCAGAGCAATGAATAGTTTGAGAATTGAAAAATCTTATAAATTAGTTGGAACAGAATTATCAATAGAATATTCACCATATGAGTCAGGCTTAGATAGATTTGTCCATCCTAATAAAGGAAATTTCATAGGTTTAGAAGCATTAAACAAGTGGAGAGAAAAAGGTTTTGATAATAAATTAGTTACTCTCGAAGTTCATAATACAACTGACTCAGATGTATTAGGAAATAATCCAATTTATAAAGATGACAAAGTTGTTGGAAGAGCGACAGGCGGTGAATATGGATTTAGATTAGATAAGTCAATTGCATTAGCAATGGTAAAACCAGACTTAGCTAATGTAGGGGAAAAACTTAAGGTTGATATTTTAGGCAAGATGTATGAAGCTACAATATTGGATGAAAGTCCTTATGATGCTGAAAATAAATTATTGAGAGCTTAATGAAAATTTTAGTCGCAGT
>CACEKW010000010.1 GCA_902560185.1 uncultured Pelagibacteraceae bacterium
GTAGTTATGGTGGAAACGATTGCGTTCTAGGTTCAAGGAGAGGTACAGGCAGACCAACATCAAATGATGGTCAATATGGAAACATGCAAATTATGGAGATAGTATAATGTTTACAATTACAGATACAGAAAATAATCCTTGTTTTGTTTTATCTTTTAAAGGAGTAAGAGTTGATTCAAAATATTCTGTTGCAGATGGTGTTTGTGAAATTTTAACAATACACACAGACCACACACAATCAGATATAGAAACAAACTACGATACTTGGAAAGCTGAATACAAAACTGCTGAAGAAAATAAAGTAGATGTTAAAGCTAGTGCTAAAGCAAAGTTAATTGCAGGAGAGCCACTAACTGAAGAAGAAGCAGATACAATCGTACTTTAATCACAAATCATAGGAGAGTTAGTAAATGTCAAGAAATAGAAATCTTGCCGATTTAATAAATGGTATAGACGCAAGTAAAATAACTACTGGTACTTTTGCAGACGCAAGAATAAGTTCTTCAAGCGTATCACAACACGCACAAAGTTTTGATGATAATAAAATTGTCAATGATATTTCTACATTAGGATTAAGAGTACACACACAAGAAAATCTTAACGCTTCAAATACTAACTCAGCTTCTTTTGATGTATTTCAAGATAGTTCTGGGATTACGAATTTGACTAATTGTTTAAGAAATGACGCAGAATATATAAATTCACTTAGTCAAACTCTTGGGTCAGAAGCATTAATGGTAGACGCAAGTGGTCAAAGTTCTTCAAATGTAAATAGTGGAACTTATGACACTAATACAATTTCAGCTAATAACTGGACTATTGTTGATGACGCAACACATACTCGAACTACTGGACACTACAATTATGATGATTCAAGAGAGCAAGGTCATTTAGATGCAATTTTTGCAGGGAGTGGTCAAGGAGTAAACACGACTTATAATTACTTTGGTCAATACACAGATACATCAAACGCAGATGTTTATATTGCTTGGGATACAACAGCGTCATCTCCTAGCTGGGTTTGGACTAAATTTACATTTGATAGAATTTGGACACAGGGTACACCAACCACTACTTTGTCTGGCTCAAACGATTTATCTGGTTCTTGGAATGTTATAAAAACAATTACAAACACGCCAACCACTGCTAGTGTTGATAGTGGCTCTTTTTCTAATTCTGTTGTTTATAGATATTATCAAATAAAATACCACAATATAGTAGCTACTACTGATATTGGATTAAGAAGTCTTAAAGTTTTCGGAAAAACTTTTACTGAAACTTTAAATGCAACTGGTTCGTTTGAGGGTAATACAATTACAGCGTCATCATCAACTAATAAAATGGGTGCAGTAATTACTTATCAAGACCAAGCAGGAACTAACGCATTAAATACAGATATTGTTTTACAATTATCAGCAAACAATGGTTCAACTTTTCACAATGCTACACTTACAGCTTTACCTGATTTTGCTACTGGAATTAAGATGGCAAAAGTAAATGACTTGAATGTGACAGCAGGTACACAATTAAAATATAAAATATTATTTGCTAATCAATCAGCAGGTTCAAAAGAAGCTAGAATAAGAGGGGTTAGTTTACAATACTAATGGCTAGAAAAAAGATTACTGCCAAGAATTTTGTTGAACAAGCGACAGGAGTAAGACTTTCTGCACACGAAAAGTTATGTGCTGAAAGAATGAAACACATTCAAGAAAGCATAAAAGAATTAAGTAAAGAAGTTAAATTATTAAGAAGTGATGTTTCCAAAGGTAAAGGTGCAGTAGCAGTTCTAGTATTTATAGGAACTCTAGTAGCTTCTATTATTGGTTTTTTAAATTTTAAATGAAATATGTACTAATCTTGTACGTATGTAGTTTCATAAATCAGGCAAATCCATTTTGTAATGAAAGTCATATAGTTCCTTTAGAATTTAAAACTTATCAAGAATGTATACTTCAAGGTTATAAATCTTCACATAATACATTAGTGCAATTGTATGAAGATAGAATTGAAAAAGAAAAACTAGCAATTAAATTTTATTGTCAAAAGGTAAAAGTAGGTGAAAATATCTGATAACACTTCAATAGCTATGCCTATGAGAAATCTCATAAGTATAGTAGTTGCAGTAGCTGTAGGTGTTTGGGCTTACTTTGGAATTGTTGAAAGACTAAATAGATTAGAAACTTCAGAGCAATTGATGAAAAATGATTTACTGAAAAAGGCACAGCAAGAACCAAAGAATTTAGAAATGTTTATGTTGATAGAACATAACGCAGGAATATTAGAAAAACATCAAACACAACTAGATGAAAATATTCATACAAAAGTTTTATTAATAGAAGCAAATAAAAAAATAGAAAAACTACAACAAGACGTAGAAAAACTTATTCGTAAAAATGGTAATCACTAATGGTAGAAATTATAGCATTGTTAATGTTTGTTGGCACAGAACAAAAACTAATAGAAATGACTTATATGCCATCAGTAAAAATCTGCTTAGAGAAGCGTAGAATTTCTACGAGAAATAGCAATGCTACGTTTATGTGTTCTAAGGTGATGGCAGAATTAAGCGAAGATAATAAAATTTTAAAAATAGAGAAAATAAAATGAGTGAAAAATTAAAAGAATTACATGGAGTTCTAGCAGAAGAATTACTTAAAAGAGTAAAAGACCCAGAAGCTAAATCTAGTGATTTAAATGTAGCTAGACAATTTCTTAGAGATAATGGGATAGACGCAGTGCCTACTAACGATAGTCCATTAAGTAAATTAATAGAGGAATTACCATTTGATGAAAAACCAAAAACTTCTAACAAAACTAACTGATTTTAGAAATTTTTTATATCTCACTTGGAAACATTTAAATTTACCTGAACCAACTAAAGTACAATACGATATAGCAGATTACATTGCTAATGGTGATAGTAGAATAATTGTTTCTGCTTTTAGAGGTGTAGGGAAATCTTGGATTACTGCAAGTTATGTTCTTTGGAGACTTTTATTAAATCCCAATATTAACATACTTGTTGTATCTGCTTCAAAGAATAGAGCAGATGATTTTAGTACATTCTGTTTAAGGTTATTATCAGAGATACCAATACTTCAACATTTGTATCCAAGAGATGACCAAAGACAATCAAAGATTAGTTTTGATGTAAATACTGCAACAGCTTCACAGCAACCTAGTGTTAAGTCTTTAGGAATAACTTCACAGATTACAGGTTCACGTGCAGACTTAGTTGTAGCTGACGATATAGAAACATCAGGAAATACTCAAACTCAGTTTATGAGAGACAAGTTATCTGAAGCTATAAAAGAATTTGAAGCTGTGATTAAACCTGATACTTCTAGAATTGTTTATCTTGGTACACCACAGACTGAACAAAGTATTTATAATAAACTTCAAGAGAGAGGTTATAAGATTAGATATTGGACTGCTAGATACCCAAGTGAGAAACAAATAAAATCTTATGGTTCTAATCTAGCACCTATAATTAATAATACTTGGGATATAGATTTAATAGGTAAACCAACAGACCCAACAAGGTTTGACGAAAAAGATTTATTAGAAAGAGAAGCTAGTTATGGAAGACTAGGTTTCAATATGCAGTATCAATTAGATACTACGTTAAGTGATTTAAATAAGTTTCCATTAAAATTATCAGACTTAGTGGTTATGAATTGTAATCCTGAAAATGCACCAGAAAAAGTTATCTGGGCTAGTTCACCAGAATTACAACATAATGATTTACCTAATGTTGGATTACAAGGAGACGCTTATTTTAGACCTATGAGTATACAGGGGTCTTGGCTTCCATATACAGGGTGTGTCATGGCAATTGACCCAAGTGGTAAAGGTCGTGATGAAACTGCTTATTGTGTCACTAAATTTGCTAATGGAAATATATATTTATTAGATATTGGTGGTTTCAATGCAGGTTATTCTGAACACACCTTATCTAAATTAGTAGACATAGCTAAGAAACACAAAGTTAATAAAATACTTATTGAACAGAATTTCGGACAGGGAATGTTTCAAGCATTATTAAATCCTTATTTGATAAAGCAATATCCTTGTACGACTGAAATGGTTCACCAACAGACTAATAAACATAGAAGAATATTAGATACGTTAGAACCAATTATTTCACAACATAGATTGATAGTAGATAAATATGTAGTCAAAAAAGACTATGAAGAAACTAATATGTTGTATCCACAAGAAACAGCATTGAGGTATCAGTTATTCTATCAATTAAGCAGACTGCAAAAAGAAGTACATTCTTTATCTCAGGACGACAGAATAGATTGCCTACAGGTGGCTTGTAATCACTGGGTTAAACACCTTTCAAGAGACCAAGAGTTGGCAATGAAGATGAGAAAAGAAGAACTCTTTAATGCAGAAATAGATAAATACTTTGGAGACAAAATAGAAAATTCTTGGATAAAAATATGAAGAAAAAATCAAGTGTAAATAAAGCAGGTAATTATACCAAACCTACTTTACGTAAAAGAATATTTCAGAGATTAATGAATAGTGCTTCTTATGGAACAGCAAAGGGGAAGTGGTCTGGGAGAAAAGCCCAAGCCCTAGCACGTCTTTATAAGAAAGCAGGTGGGGGTTATAGATAATGGCTCTAGCACCATCACAGAAATCTTTAAAGAACTGGTCGGCTCAGAAGTGGAGAACCAAGTCAGGAAAGAAGTCTAGTGTCACTGGTGAAAGATATTTACCTGAAAGTGTAATCAAAAGGTTATCTGCAAGTGAATACGCAAGAAGCACAGCTAAAAAAAGAAAGAATAGAAAGAGAGCAAAGTATAGTAAGAAAATAGCTTCTATGGTTAGAAATGCACTCAAAGTTGTTTGATTTTGTTGTTTTTTAATTAAGTGCCACTATTAGGATACTACTATAGATAAACTTATAGTTATTCTTTATGCAGAAATAAGAAAAACCAACAACATCTGACTATAAGTATATCTTATTGTAAATAAAGTTATGGAAAAACCTAAAGTAATATATCTCAAAGCTCTCTTTAAGAAACATAAGGCAGAGAATAAGTTAGAGAAAATAATAAAAGATTTTGTTGTTCAGGCAGATATTCAAGTAGAGAACAAGGAGAAACCCAAAGTTTCTACAAGAGATAGGTCTAAGGTTGCTCGTAAGTTTATTCTAGATAATTGTGAGGAATTTTTGGCTTACGCAGTAGACTATTCGTTATACGATAAGTTTTTTTATGATGAAAAATTTGAAGAAAAAATCTGACAACCTTACGTATAGTCTTTATTTTTATTTTACCCCCTATGGGTATCTTTAATTTTACAGGGGGTGGGGGTCGTATCGTATCAATGATACGTTTTTTTGACTCAAAAGATAAGGAATACTTTGTTTTACGTTAGTCTTTTAAACTAACGAGACGCTTTTTGCTTTGTTTTTTCTTTTTTCTTTGAAAATTTTTTTTGCAATCGTGCTTCTCATTATCTGTTTTGTATAACCAAAAAGATTTTCACGTGGAACTCTTGAAGTTATACTATTCAATCTGATATAAGTCTAATAAGTATGGACGAAGTAATTAAAAAGAAAATAATACAAGAACGTAATCGTAATAAACAATTACAAGACCAATTAAAAAACTTAGAAACCAAAGTCACAGAAAAGTTAAAACCTGTAGTCCAACTTACACAAAAGATTGCAGAAGAAAACAGAAAGACTTTAAAACCTTTGGTGGACGATTTAGAAAAGAACCAAGAGATATTTTTAAAGTTAAATCCTTTTGCACAATTTGTAGCTGACAAAGGTGGATTACTTGGAACTGGTAGAAGTAAGAAAAGAGGTACTTTTGGTCAATCATTATTAAACCAGAATTATAACTCAGGAATTGCTTCATTATTAGATAGACCAAATAGAAGAATGAAACCAGTTTTAGCCAGTAGAAGTCCAAGTGTTTTACAGGTTGGTCTTAACTCTTATATGAAAAAACATGGTCTTAAAAATCCTGTTGATTTTGCTAAAGCATATAAGAAACATAAAGACTACAAAATATATGGGTATATTAACCTGCGTATGATTTTAGAAGAAATGAATGTATCACCAACAGAAGCACTTTTGTATGTTTGTGAGGGTATGACCAAGTCAGATAAAAGATGGTCAATGCACAGGTTTGAGAAAGAATACTTCAGAGGGTCAAACTCATTAATTTATATGTATAATTATTTCAAAGAAAAGCAGGACGAACATAAGAAAGCAAACAAACCTAAATATTCAGTTAAAGAGTTTTGGAAATCAAGCTACGTTAAATCAGTATTTAAAGGTTATGGAATGGTCGTACCAAAAGATTACTCTACCTTTGCTAAATGGTGGAAGCGAATGAGCCACCACGTAGAAGTATTAGATAAAAAGAGAATATCAAAAGTGGTCACGTCATAACCATTAAAAGTGCAGTGGCTATATGATAACCACTTTTAGTTGTGGTGTTCACCTTTTTTAACAAATTTAAAATGTTATATCAGTTGCAGGAACAGAGCCATAGTTCCAACTGCAATAGTGGGAACTAAGTTAATACTGGCGACCTTTACTTTCTTTCTATCGCTTGGCTTGTTCCTTAATCAGTAAAGAATTTTTTATTAATCAAACTTCTTTTTAGAAGTTGCATAAACAAAGGATAGATATGTTTATTACACACGTCAAAGAAACACCTGATGTTGGACATATGCTTGACACAAGAGGTAAAGATAAACTTGCAGTGGCACTCGCAAATGCAAAATCTGAACTTGGTGCAAGACCTGTCATAGAACAAAAGGTTGTTGTCTTTCAAACACCAGAAGACGAGTTAGAATAATGCTCTCTATGGTTGTCACAGACAATAGGTCGGAAAGCCAGATAACTTTCTTATCTATTTTTTCGCAGTTTATATTGAGTCTAAATTGCAATCAGCTCACAAGTGCAATTATCACTTGTGCAACAATTCCAATTAATATACAAAAGGAGTAAGTATGGAAAATAAGTTAGAAACTAAACCTATAACAACGCTTGTTATGAAAATAGCAGAGTTAAGCTGTGGGGTTTGGTGGTACACCAGATGTAAGTTATGGAGAAAGGTGAATGATTTTGATTATCACATTTACGACTTGCGTTCAGAGTATCCTAATCAGTTAGTATACAAAAGCGAAGTTGGTAAACAACCTTACATCAGCAAGACCTTAATTAATGAAGATGAGTATGAAAGGACTTCTTCAATTAAAATAGGTGACTGCTGTATCACTTATACTTTCAACAAAATAAGACGTGCAGGTCTAATCGAAACAACTGAAGTCATACCTCTTTGGAAAGATTTTGACCCATACAAGCACGAAGTTGAAACTATCATTTCACAGACAAAACTCTCACATAACAAACCTGATAAGTTAAAGGTACTAAAGTTAAATAGAAAGGAGAAGAATGTCGTACACTTGCACAACAAATAATATTCATTTCGATAGAGTATTATTTCAAGAAATAAAAAAGAGTACGAAGAAAGAAGTCCAGTATAAAAATGGAATACCATATCCATTAGTTCTGGTCTTCAAAACGATAATGTCTTTACCTGATGATACACCTATTAGTTCATTAGATGTCAGAGACTTTTATCATAAATTTTTTGGAGTAGTTATATCAACATCTAGTTTATCTAGAATGATAGCTGACTTGAAAGAGTTGCGTTTCATTGAGGGAATAAACAATCCTCATGGAAGCCAAAAGCTATCGTGGTTAAGATTAACTATGTTAGGTAGAAAACTTCAGAAACTATTCATTGGAACAACTTCGGATTGGAAAGACCAACCGAGATTACTGGTGGATAGAAATTACAAACAAGCACGTTCATTCAAATAGGAAAGGAGATATATGATGAACAAACAACTGAAAGCCCATCTAAAGGCAACACTACCAAGTGGGATTACCTTTAGAGGGGATAACGCATTATGGGTAAAGCGTTCAAAGTCTTTCATGCACGAGGGTAAGAAGCAGGAAAAGACGCTAACCCACACCATCAAGTTAGGTATTAAACCTGAGATGGATAATGCAGAAGCAAGACAGCAGTTTGAAAACAGACTGCAAGAGGCACTTAAAGTCAAAGCTGAAATGCAGAATAGGTTAGCGTCAAGAAAATTTCTTGAAGCTGAGTTGCCTATTAAAAATGCAGATAGTTCTTTGGCAGGTTTATTTCAAGCAATGATACCTGTAGTTTACAGGCATGTTGGAGATAAACATTTAAGTTGTATCAAACAATACTTCCAAGAAACTATGAATTTCTTTGCTGAGAGGGATAATAAAAATCCATCAGTAAAAGACTTACATAATGAATGGACATTGGTGGAGTTCAAAGATTGGTGCAGAACCCAAATTGAGAATAGACCAATGAATATGTATGGTACTGCTAACACAAATTCAGTTAATAAAAGACTGGGTGTGTGGAGACAGATAACTGCATATGCAATTAGGAAAAGACTTTTTAGTCGTCAGGATTGCATTGATGATACAAAAAACTTTGGTATTCAAGACGACCCAAGAAACCAAAGTAAACCTAAAGACCCAATGACGATTGAAGATGAAGACATATTACTTCAAAAGTGTGATGAAAATAATGACGACTTTTGGGGTGATTGTTTTGCAGTAGCAATTGACACTGGTGTAAGACATGATGGTGAACTTAATCGTTTAAGTCCTAGTATGATTAACTGGAAGACTAGAACATTAGAGTTCAGAAGACCAAAAACTGGGAATTGGTCTGGTATCCCATTAACTGCAAGAGCATATGAGATACTAAAAAGAAGAAAACCTGTAGCTTTAGCAGATGAAAAAAACAGGTTCTTTCCAGTAAGCAAACACTCAATCAGACATAACTGGAATAAGTATATGAGATTGTGTGGGTTTGTTAAAAAAGGTAAGGATAGAAATGGTGGTGAAACAATTGCTACTATCTATCAACCTTACTCAACAAGACATACTTTCATTACAAGATTGGTTGAAGCAAAAGTCCAACCAAAACAGGTGATGGATTTAGCAGGTCATACTTGTATAGAAACAACTATGTTATTCTATACGCACAGCACAGATGATTTGCTGAAAGATAGTATAAAATCTTTAGAGGAGTACAAAAATAGAAAGCGTGAGCAGAAAACACCTGCTGATGCTACTTCTATGATTGGTCATAACTCTAGAAGAAAGTTGAAATAAGATAAGATGTGCAATATAAGTTCCATCAAATGTATCAGGGCGTATGGTGGAATGGCAGACACGCATGTCTTAGGAACATGTCTCGCAAGAGGTGAAAGTTCGAGTCTTTCTACGCCCACCAAACGTGATACGATTGATACGATTGTTGATACGATTACGTGTGGTTTGATACGCAGGAAGAAGAAAGGAGTGGTGGTATACTTAGGTAATAAGCGAAGCGTTAGTCTTAGGAACCGATAGAGCAATCTGTGAAGGTTCGAGTCCTTTTCGCCCTACCATATTATTAGTTTTTTTTTAAACTAATGTTGCACAAGTGATAAGATCGTATCAAAATCGTATCAATGATCGTATCAACACAAAATGTGCAAATTTTGTAATAGTTAGACACGTTAGTCTAAAAGACTAACGCGGCTACCAAGTTAAAAAAAGTATTAAAGATGAAAGTAACAGTAGAAAACAAAAAAGGTCTAAATAAAGATTTAAAAGTATTCATAGATAAAAAAACTATGAGCACTCATATGGATCAAAGGTATGAAGAAATTAAAGGAACTGTAAACCTTAAAGGTTTTAGACCTGGAAAAGTACCAAAGGAAATTTTAAAAAGACAATTTGGAAAAGCAGTTTTTAGTGAAGTCTTGGATAAAGTTATAAAAGACACTTCAACTAAAGCACTACAAGAAAACAATATCAAACCTGCAGGTCAACCTAAGCTGGATCTTAAAACCTACGGAGAAGATAAAGATCTTGAATACATTATTTCTGTTACAGAGCTTCCAAAGGTTGAAGTAAAACCAATAGAAAATATTAAGTTTGATGAGTATTCAGTAAAAATAGATGAAACTGAGGCAGATAAAAGAATAAAAGAAATAGCAAAAAATCAACCAAACTTTAAAGAAGCTCCAAAAAATACAATTGCTAAAGAAGGTGATTTAGTAGCGTTTGATTATAATGCCACTATTGATGACAAACCATTTAAAGGTGGTGAAGGTAAAAATACACAATTAACTTTGGGTAAAGATTTATTTTTAAAAGGTTTTGATAAACAACTAATGGGTGTCAAAGTAGATGATGAAAAGATTGTTGAAGCCACTTTACCTGAAAACTTTCCTGAAAAAGAATTGGTAAATAAAAAAGCAAAATTTAAATGCAAAATAACTGTATTAAAAAATCCTGAACCTATAAAAATTGATGATGAGTTTGCGAAAAATTTTGGTGCAAAAGATTTAAAAGATCTTAAATCACTAATTTCAAAACAAATAAATGATGAATTTAAAAATTCTCTAGAGCGTTTTTCTAAAAATCAAATCTTAAAAGAGATAGAAAAATTTAAGATTACAGAAATTCCCGAGAATCTGATTGATGAAGAAGTAAAAATTTTATCTCAAGGAATGTCTGAAGAAGATGCAAAAAAAAGTAGGAAAAATTTTGAAGAAATAGCAAAAAAAAGAATTAAAGTTGGATTAGTTTTAAATGAATTTGGCGAGCAAAATCAAATCAAGGTAACAGAACAGGAACTACAAGCTGAAGTCCAAAAACAAATTAGAATGATGCCAGGTCAAGAGAAAATGGTTATGGATTTTTATCAAAAAAATCCTTCAGCATTATCTAGCTTGAGAGGTACTGTCTATGAAGAAAAAATTTTAAAGCTAATTAAAGAAAAAGCAAAAGCTAATAAGAAAGAAGTTTCAAAAGAAGAGGCAGAAAAAATTTTGAAACAATCTCAAATGCAAGAATATAGTCATGCTAATGAGGGCAAAGAAAAAACTGAAAAAAAGGTTGAGACTAAAAAATCCTCAACGAACAAAACTAAAACAAAAACCGCAAAAACAAAGTCTCCAATTAAAAAAACAAAAAAAGTTAGTAAAAAGTAATCTCAAGTTGTATAAGTAAAACGAATCGACTTATGATAAATAAAATATCAGAACATATGAGCACGTTAGTACCCATGGTTGTTGAACAATCAAGTAAGGGAGAAAGAGCATATGATATTTACTCGAGATTATTAAAAGAGAGAATAATTTTTTTAACAGGACAAATTAACGACAATGTTGCGTCATTAGTTACTGCTCAACTTTTATTTTTGGAGGCAGAAGATCCTAAAAAAGAAATTTATTTATATATAAATAGTCCTGGGGGGTTAGTAACTGCTGGTCTAGGTATTTATGATACTATGCAATATGTAAAGCCAGATATTTCCACATTATGTATCGGTCAAGCAGCATCAATGGGATCATTTTTACTTTCAGCTGGAAAAAAAGGTAAAAGATTTTCATTACCAAATTCTAGAATAATGGTTCATCAACCATCTGCTGGTTTTCAAGGACAAGCAACTGATATTGAGATTCATGCTAATGAAGTTTTATCTTTAAAAAAAAGATTAAATGAAATTTATTCTAAACACACAGGCAAGTCAGTTGACGAAATCAAATCTGCTTTAGAAAGAGATAATTTTATGACAGCAGATGCTGCCAAGTCATTCGGTTTGATAGATGAAGTGGTAGAAAAAAGATCTTAATACACAAGATATTGACATCAGATTATTAGAAACTTGATTAACATAAGTCTCTTATAATAAAGTAATCTAATTGATTCGTTATAGAAATTATGAACACAAATAATAAAAATATTTTATATTGTTCTTTCTGCGGTAAAAGTCAGCACGAAGTTAGAAAACTTATTGCAGGTCCAACTGTTTTTATCTGTGATGAGTGTGTCGAACTTTGTATGGATATTATAAAAGAGGAAAGCAAAGACACTTTTGTAAAACATCAGGATGGGCTACCTTCACCAAAAGAGATTTGTTCAGTTTTAGATGATTATGTAATTGGACAATCTCACGCAAAAAAAGTTTTATCTGTTGCAGTTCACAATCATTACAAAAGACTTAATTATGAAAATAAAACAAGTAAAAATGTAGAACTTGCTAAATCAAATATTCTATTAGTTGGACCAACTGGATGTGGAAAAACTTTACTAGCACAAACGCTTGCTAGAATTTTAGATGTTCCGTTTACTATGGCTGATGCAACCACTTTAACCGAGGCAGGTTATGTTGGTGAAGATGTTGAAAATATTATTCTAAAGTTATTACAAGCTGCAGACTATAATGTTGAAAAAGCACAACGTGGAATTGTTTATATAGATGAGGTTGATAAAATTAGCAGAAAATCTGAGAACCCATCTATAACAAGAGATGTTTCAGGTGAGGGTGTACAACAAGCGCTTTTAAAAATAATGGAAGGAACTATAGCAAGTGTTCCACCACAAGGTGGAAGAAAACATCCTCAGCAAGAATTTTTACAAGTTGATACAACAAATATTTTGTTTATTTGTGGTGGTGCTTTTGCAGGATTAGATAAAATTATTTCACAAAGAGACAAGGGAACCTCAATTGGTTTTGGTGCTGATGTAAAAAATACGCAAGACAAAAAGACTGGTGAGTGGATGAAAGGCCTAGAACCTGAAGATTTATTAAGATACGGACTTATCCCAGAATTTATTGGAAGATTACCAATGATTGCAACATTAGATGATTTAGACGAAAAATCTTTAATTAAAATATTACAAGAGCCAAAAAATTCTTTAACAAAACAATATCAAGAATTATTTAAACTTGATGGTGCAAAACTAAGTTTTAAAGAAAGTGCATTAAAAGAAATAGCCCTCAAAGCAATTAGAAAAAAAACAGGAGCAAGGGGTTTAAGATCAATATTGGAAAATATTTTACTTAAAACGATGTATGATTTACCGAGTCAAGAAAATATTAAAGAAGTCATAGTTGATGCTGCATCTGTAAAAGGGCAATCGCAACCAATAATAGTTCATTCAGAATCGGACGATAAATCAAAGCCTAGCAAGACCTCAGCGGCGTAATATCCTTAATAAATAAGAAAAAGGTATTGCAATATAATTTATAATATCCATATTCTTACTCATGGACGTTAAAATTTCATTACCTTTATTACCGCTTAGAGACATAGTGGTGTTTCCAAGTATGGTGATTCCTCTTTTTGTAGGGAGAGATAAATCTATCTCTGCGCTTAATGAAGTAATGAAAAAAGATAAAAAAATTATTTTAGTAACTCAAAAGAACTCAGAAATAGATGACCCAAAAAAGACAGACATCTTCATGTATGGTTGTGAGGGTAGTATTCTTCAACTTTTAAAATTACCAGATGGAACTGTCAAAGTTTTAGTGGAAGGTATAAAAAGAGTTAAGATTTTAGATTTCAAGGACAATGAAAAATTCATTACTTGTGAATTTACTCACTACAATGACATCATAACTAAAGATGAAGATCTATATCCGCTAGCTGCAACAGCTTTGAGAAGATTAGAAAAGTTAACATCTATTAATAAAAAAATTTCTAATGAAACTATTAATTCTATCAAACAATTAAAAGACCCTTCACAGATTGCTGATAATATTGCATCACATATAACTGCAACTATTTCAGAAAAACAACAAATTTTCGAGACCATAGATGTTAAGAAAAGATTAAATGCAATTATTAAGATAATGGAGAATGAAACAAGCATAATTGGTGTTGAAAAAAGAATTCGTGGAAGAGTCAAAACGCAAATGGAAAAAACTCAAAGAGAATATTATTTAAATGAACAACTCAAAGCTATTCAAAAAGAGTTAGGTGAAATAGAAGATGGAAAAGATGAAAATACCAGCCTCAATAAAGCAATTATTAAAGCAAGAATGCCTAAAGAGGTTGAAAAGAAATGTTTGCAGGAATTAAAAAAATTAAAAAATATGAGTCCAATGTCAGCTGAGGCAACAGTTGTAAGAAATTATTTAGATTGGATGACAGAACTTCCATGGCATAAAAAAAGTGCTGTAGATATTGATCTTAAAAAAGCTTTAGAAATTTTAGATAAAGATCACTTTGGTCTAGAAAAAGTAAAAGAGAGAATTATTGAATTTTTAGCTGTTCAAAAAAGAATGGAAAAAATCAAAGGTCCCATTTTATGTTTAGTTGGTCCTCCTGGTGTTGGTAAAACATCTTTAGGAAAATCAATAGCAAAAGCTACTAACAGAGAATTTGTAAGAATGTCAGTTGGTGGAATGAGAGATGAAGCAGAAATAAGAGGACACAGAAGAACATACATAGGTTCTCTACCTGGTAAAATAATCCAAATGATGAAAAAAGCAGGTACAAAAAATCCATTAATTCTCTTAGACGAGATTGATAAAATTGGTAATGACTATCGAGGTGACCCATCTTCAGCATTACTGGAAGCTTTAGATCCTGAGCAAAACACGACTTTTAACGATCATTACCTTGAAGTAGATTATGATTTATCTGATGTTATGTTTGTTACAACAGCTAACACTTTAAATATTCTTCCACCTTTATTAGATAGAATGGAAGTGATAAGACTTGCGGGCTATACAGAAGATGAAAAAATAAATATTGCAAACAAATATTTATTACCAAAACAAATTAAAGATAATGGCGTTAAAGAAAAAGAGATGAGTTTACAAAATGACATTATCCAAGAGATTATCAGAAGTTACACAAAGGAGTCTGGTGTTAGAAATCTAGAGAGAGAAATTTCTAAAGTTGCTAGAAAAGTAGTTAAGAAAGTTGTTTCTGGAGAGGAAAAAGAAGTCAAGATTAATAAAGAAAATTTGTCAGATTTTTTAGGTGTTCCCAAGTTTAAATCAGGTGAATTGGAAACTGAAAATAGAGTAGGAATAGTTACTGGATTGGCATGGACTGAATATGGTGGAGAAATTTTGAAAATTGAAACTGCTACAATGCCAGGAAAAGGAAGAATGCAAATAACAGGTAAGCTTGGAGATGTAATGCAAGAGTCAGTAAAAGCTGCAAAATCTTTTGTAAGATCTAAATGTCTGGAATATGGAATAATACCTCCTTTGTTTGAGAAAAAAGATTTTCATATTCACGTTCCAGAAGGTGCTACACCAAAAGATGGTCCATCTGCAGGTATTGGAATGGTAACTTCCATAGTATCTTCTATAACAAATATCCCAGTTAAAAGAGACGTTGCAATGACGGGTGAGGTTACTTTAACAGGCCAAGTATTGCCAATTGGTGGCTTAAAAGAAAAACTTATTGCAGCTCATAGAGCAGGAATCAAAGAGGTCTTAATTCCAAAAGAAAATGAAAAAGATTTAGTTGATATGCCAAAAAAAATAATTGATGAAATTAAAATAACTCCTGTTGAGTATGCTGATGAAGTTTTAAAGATTGCTTTAACTAAGGAACTTAAAAAAACAGAGTGGGTTGAAGTTGATATTTCTAAAAAAGACGACAAGTCACAAGCAAGCATTCAATAAAAAATTTATTTATGGAATTATATATAATTTTATTAATCGTAGTTTTTGTCACTTATTATTTAACAAGACCAACATCGAAAACTGAGAAAGATAATTTTAACTCCAAAAATAATTGGAGAGGTGGATTTTAAAAAATTATCTTTTATTTATAACAACTAATTAATCTTGACCTTATTTTACTAAAAGATATAACCAACATTTTGGTTTTGGGCGGTTAGCTCAGTTGGTAGAGCATCTCGTTTACACCGAGGGGGTCAAAGGTTCGAGTCCTTTACTGCCCACCAAAAGTATCAAAAGTGGGGGTGTAGCTCAGTTGGTTAGAGCGATCGCCTGTCACGCGATAGGTCGAGGGTTCGAGTCCCTTCACTCCCGCCACTTATTTAATTTAAAGCTGATAATCGTTATCAAATGAGCTGTATATTTCGAATAATGTGACCTAACACCACTTCATCTGGCTTTAAAAAATGATATATATTCCCCCATGACAGCGGAATTTTTAAAAGATTATTTACCTATAATATTATTCCTAATTATAGCATTAGGACTTAGTTGTGCCTTTATAGTAATTAATTTTATCTTATCTCCAAAAAATCCAGATCCAGAAAAGTTATCAGCTTATGAATGTGGATTTGAACCATTCCAAGATTCAAGAATGGAATTTGATGTGAGGTTTTATTTAGTTGCAATTTTATTTATTATTTTTGACCTTGAAATTGCATTTTTATTTCCGTGGGCAATTTCTTTGGGCAATATTGGTATCTTGGGTTTTACGTCAATGATGATTTTTTTATTCATACTTACAATCGGATTTATTTATGAATGGAAAAAAGGTGCATTAGACTGGGAATAAAATTTTTTTAAATGAATAATAAATTAGATCAAGTACCTGATGAATTTAAACAACTTGCGGAAGATTTTGGCAAGAATGGTTTTATAACTACTTCATTAGAAAATTTAGTAAATTGGTCAAGATCTGGATCTTTGCATTGGATGACTTTTGGTCTTGCTTGCTGTGCGGTTGAAATGATGCAAACAGCTATGCCAAGATATGATCTTGAGAGGTTTGGTGCTGCGCCAAGGGGATCACCTAGACAATCTGATGTTATGATTGTTGCAGGTACTTTAACAAATAAGATGGCACCAGCATTAAGAAAAGTTTATGATCAAATGCCAGAACCAAGATATGTTATATCAATGGGAAGTTGTGCTAATGGTGGAGGTTACTATCATTATTCATATTCTGTTGTAAGAGGTTGTGATCGTATTGTGCCTGTTGATGTTTATGTACCAGGTTGTCCACCTTCCGCTGAAGCATTGTTATATGGAATAATGCAACTACAAAAAAAAATTAGAAATAAAGGATCTTTTAATAGGTAAAATGAATAATTTAATTGATTTAGAGAAAAAGATAAATTCAGAACTTACGACAAAAATTAATAAGACTTCAATTAAACATAATCAAATTTATGTTGAAATTGATAAAGAAGATTTAGTTGATGTCGTTTTATTTATAAAAACAAACAAAGATACTAAGTTTAGACAGCTTATTGATATCACAGTTGTAGATTATCCTGAAGAAACTCAAAGATTTAAAATTGTGTATTTATTCTTGAGTCACGAGTTTAACCATAGAATGATCTTAAGTTATTTTATCAATGAAAATGAGCTTATCTCCTCTTTAACAAGTGTATTTCCATCAGCAAATTGGATGGAAAGAGAAGTTTTTGATATGTATGGTGTAAACTTTAAAAATCATCCTGATTTAAGAAGAATTTTGACCGACTATGGTTTTGAGGGCCATCCATTAAGAAAAGATTTTCCTTTGACTGGCCATTCGGAAGTTAGATATAGCGAAGAGAAAAAAAAAGTTATCAATGAACCTGTAAAACTAGAACAAAATTATAGAAATTTTGATTATGAAAGTCCTTGGGAAGGAACAAAATATATAAAAGAAATATCAGAAACTAATGACAAAAAAAATTAAAAATCTAAATTTGAATTTTGGCCCACAACATCCAGCTGCCCATGGAGTGTTAAGACTTATTCTTGAACTGGATGGTGAGGTTGTAGAAAAAGCTGATCCGCATATTGGTTTATTGCATCGAGGAACAGAAAAATTGATTGAAAATAAAACATATATGCAAGCTGTCCCATATTTTGATCGACTAGATTATGTTGCTCCTATGAATCAAGAGCATGCTTTTGCTTTAGCTATTGAAAAAATTTTAAATATCGATGTTCCAATAAGAGCGCAATATATAAGAGTTATGTTTTGTGAAATTGGAAGAATATTAAGTCATATATTAAATGTTACTACTCAAGCTTTAGATGTAGGTGCTTTAACACCATCATTATGGGGATTTGAGGAAAGAGAGACATTAATGACTTTTTACGAACGAGCATCTGGATCTAGATTACATGCAAATTATTTTAGAGCAGGTGGAGTTCATCAAGATTTACCAGCTGGTTTAGAAAAAGATATAGCGAAATTTTGTGAAACTTTTCCAAAAATAATAAATGATCTCGAGAATCTTTTGACTGATAATAGAATATTTAAACAAAGAAATGTAGATATTGGAGTTGTAACCAAAGACGATGCTTTAGACTACTCTTTTAGTGGTGTAATGATTAGAGGTTCAGGAATACCATGGGATTTAAGAAAATCTCAACCCTACGATTGCTATGATCAGTTAGAATTTAAAATTCCAGTAGGTAAAAATGGTGATTGTTATGATCGATATTTATGTAGAATTGAGGAAATGAAGGAAAGTGTATCAATTATAAAACAATGTTTAGCAAGGATGGAGAAAGGTCCAATTAAAACTTTTGATGGTAAAATATCCCCTCCATCTAAAGCAGAGATAAAACAATCTATGGAAGCATTGATACATCACTTTAAATTATTTACTGAGGGATATCGTGTTCCAAAAGACGAAATTTATACTGCTGTAGAAGCACCCAAAGGTGAATTTGGTGTTTATTTAATCTCAGATGGATCTAGTAAACCTTATAAGTGCAAGATTAGAGCGCCAGGATTTTCACATTTACAATCAATGGATTATTTAATTAAGGGTCACATGTTAGCAGATGTACCTGCTGTTCTTGGTTCACTAGATATAGTTTTTGGGGAGGTCGATAGATGAGTTTAAGAAGACCTGCAAAAAATCAACCTGAAAATTTTGAATTTAACCCTTCTTCATTAGAGGCAGCAAAAAATATTGTTGCCAAATATCCTGAAGGTAAGCAACAAAGTGCTGTGATGGCATTGTTATACATTGCTCAAAAACAAAATGATAACTGGATACCTTTAGCTGCAATGAAGTACATCGCAAAATTTTTAAATATGCCATACATAAAAGTATATGAAGTTGCTACTTTCTATAGCATGTATAATTTATCACCTGTGGGTAAATATTTTGTTCAAGTATGTACCACAACTCCATGCATGATAAGAGGTGCGAGTAAATTAGTCGAGGCGTGTAAAGAAAAAATTTCAGAGGATGAATCGGTCCTTTCAAATGATAAAAGTTGTTCATGGATGGAAGTTGAGTGTCTTGGTGCATGTGTCAATGCACCGATGATGCAAATTAATGACGACTATTATGAAGATCTTGATAAAGAAAAAACTTTAAAAATTTTAGATAAAATTTTAAAGGGAGAAAAACCAACACCTGGCTCCTATAGAGGAAGAATAAATAATGAACCAGAAAATAATAGAAAAACATTAATGGATTTAAAAAATGCTTAAGGATCAAGACAGAATTTTTCAAAACTTATACAACGATTTGGGACCTGATTTGACTTCATCTCAAAAAAGAGGAGATTGGGTAAATACTAAAGAAATAACTGATAAGGGCAGAGACTGGATTATAAATGAAATTAAAGACTCTCAACTTAGAGGAAGAGGTGGTGCAGGTTTTCCAACAGGTTTAAAATGGTCTTTTGCACCTAAAGAAGTTGGGTCCAGACCCCATTATTTAGTGATTAACGGAGATGAGTCTGAGCCTGGCACTTGTAAAGATAGAGATATTTTAAGATTTGAACCTCATAAATTAATTGAAGGTTGTTTGATTGCATCTTATGCAATTCAAGCACATGTTTGTTATATTTATATTAGAGGAGAATATTTTGTAGATGGACAAAAGCTACAAGCAGCAATTGATGAAGCTTATGAAAAAAAACTATTAGGTAAAAATGCTGCAGGCACTGGGTGGGATCTAGATATTTATATTCACTATGGAGCTGGAGCATATATTTGTGGAGAAGAAACTGCATTACTCGAAAGTATTGAAGGAAAAAAAGGTCAACCAAGATTAAAACCTCCTTTTCCAGCACTAATTGGACTTTATGGTTGCCCAACAATAATTAATAATGTGGAAACTATAGCTGTTGTACCAACTATCTTGAGAAGAGGTGGGAAATGGTTTGCATCTTTGGGAAGAGAAAAAAATACAGGTACCAAAATTTTTTGTATATCTGGGAACGTAAATAATCCTTGTAATGTTGAGGAAGAAATGAACATTCCATTAAAAGAACTAATTGAAGAACATGCTGGTGGTGTCATAGGTGGCTGGGATAATTTACAAGCTGTTATACCTGGTGGATCATCAATGCCATTAATACCAAAAGATAAATGTGAGACTTTAACTATGGACTTTGACTCATTAATGGCTGAAAAAAGTGGATTAGGAACAGCTGGTGTAGTTGTGATTAACAAAGATCAAGACATCATAAAATGTATGGCCAGAATTGCTAGATTTTATAAACATGAAAGTTGTGGGCAATGTACACCTTGTAGGGAAGGTTCAGGCTGGATGTGGAGAATGCTTGAAAGAATGGCAAAAGGTGAAGCATCTAAAGATGAGATAGACATGTTGGGTGATGTTACAAAACAAATAGAGGGTCATACGATCTGCGCATTTGGTGAAGGTTCATCTTGGCCAGTTCAAGGTTTATTAAGACATTTCAAAGATGAAATTAAAAAAAGAAATAAATTTGATCCAATTGTAAAAGAAAATAAAAATATTCCTTATTTGGTAGATCAACACTTATTGGATAAAAATGCTTAAATTAAAAGTTAACGATATTGAAGTAGAGGTTGAGGAAGGGTTGACTGTTCTTCAAGCTTGTGAAAAAGCAGGCGCAGAAATACCAAGATTTTGTTATCATGAAAAATTATCAATAGCTGGTAACTGCAGAATGTGTTTAGTTGAAATGGAAAAATCTCCAAAACCAATAGCATCATGCGCAATGCCCGCTGCAGATGGAATGGTTATAAAAACTAATACTCCAAAAATAGAGAAATCAAGGAAAGGTGTGATGGAGTTTCTATTAGCAAATCACCCGTTGGATTGTCCAGTATGTGATCAGGGTGGGGAATGCGATCTTCAAGATCAATCGATGTTTTATGGAATAGATAAGTCAAGATTTAAAGAAAACAAAAGAGCAGTGCCTGAGAAAAATATGGGTCCACTGATCAAAACTCAAATGACAAGATGTATTCATTGTACAAGGTGTGTGAGATTTGCAACCGAGATAGCTGGAGTTCCTGAATTAGGTGCAATTGGAAGGGGTGAGGATATGCAAATTACTACATATTTAGAGCAATCAGTTCAATCAGAACTATCAGGAAACGTAATTGATCTTTGTCCAGTAGGAGCTCTAACATCTAAGCCTTATGTTTTTGAAGCAAGACCATGGGAATTAAAAAAAACGCAGACAATTGATGTAATGGATGCAGTTGGTTCAAATATTCGAGTTGATACCTATGACTGGGAAGTGAAAAGAGTTTTGCCTGTTATAAATGAGGACATAAATGAAGAGTGGATTTCAGATAAAACAAGATATGCTTGTGATGGATTATTAAATCAAAGATTAGACACTCCGTATATAAAGTACAATAATAAATTTGAAAAAGCCTCTTGGGATGAGGTTTACAAAATCATCAAATCAAAAATAGCAAATGCAAACAAAGATAAAGTTTGTGGGTTTGTTGGTGATCTAACAAATATGGAGACAAGTTTTATTTTTAAAGAATTTTTAGAAAGAACAATTGATACGAAAAAATATGATTTTAGACCTACAAAAAGATTTATCGACAATTCTAAAAGAGAAAATTATTTATTCAATTCATCGATAAACGGAATTGAAGAAGCAGATTTAATTTTATTGATAGGTACAAATCCAAGATTTGAAGCAACAATGATTAATGCGAGAATTCGAAAAGCATATTTAAGTAATAATACTAGAGTTATCTCTTTAAACGATCTTGGAGACTTAACTTACAACTATCAAAGTTTAAATGGGAAGGTAAAAACTATCAAAGATATATTTGAAAATAATAATGAACTGTCAAAAGAAATTATTGAGTCAAAAAAACCAATGATTGTATTTGGTGAGTCTTTTTTTAAAATTAAATCAGCAAGTTATTTATTTAATTTATCCAAAGAATTTTTATCCAAGAATAATAAACTGAATGATGATTGGAATCCAATCAATATATTATCAGTGGATGCAGGTACAGTTGGAAATTTAGATTTAGATATCATTGATAAAAGTAATAAAATTCTAGATGAACTTCATGAAAACAAATTTGAAATTATTTTTTTACTTGGCCAAGATAATTTAGATTTTAAAAAGAAAGATGAATTTATTATCTATCAAGGAAGTCATGGAGATAGAGGTGCAGAAATTGCTGATATAATTTTACCAGGTGCTGCTTATACTGAACAATCTGGACATTACACTAACTTGGAAGGTAAATTACAAAAAGCTTATAAAGCATCTTACCCCCCAGGTGACGCAAAAGAGGACTGGCAAATTATTAATGATCTCGCTGAGTTTATGAATAATAGAAAACTTTTTAATGATAAAGATGAACTCCAAAGTAGTATGTTTAACTATTTGAAGATGAACAAAGACCAGCAAAATAAAGAATTAGAAGATAAATTAAATGAAAGTGATTTTGCTGATGAATTTTTAAAAGTTGATTATAAAGACTACTATTTTTCTAATGTAATTGCACGTTCATCAAAAACTATGCTTGAATGTAATAACACAAAAGTTGAATTAAAAAAAACAGGCACAGAGGGTTAATCCATGGAATACTTAAATATTATTTTTCAAGAAAGTTACAAAATTTTATTTTTATTAGTGCCTGTTTTAGTTTCAGTCGCTATGATCGTTTGGTTGGATCGAAGAGTTTGGGCTTTTGTTCAAAAAAGACAAGGTCCAAATGTTGTTGGTCCATTTGGCTTATTACAATCCCTAGCAGATGCCCTAAAATATATTTTCAAGGAAATTATAATACCTGCTAGTTCAAACAAAGTAATTTTTATTCTTGCTCCAATAATAACAATGACTCTAGCTCTAATAGCATGGGCTGTAATTCCTTTTGGAGTTGAACAAGTATTAGCAGATATAAATGTTGGAATTTTATATATTTTTGCTGTCTCATCATTGGGTGTGTATGGGATAATAATGGGTGGATGGGCATCGAATTCAAAATATCCTTTCTTAGGAGCAATTAGATCTGCTGCACAAATGGTATCTTATGAAGTATCGATTGGTATTATTATAATTAATGTCTTATTGTGCGTTGGATCTCTAAACTTGAATGATATTGTAGTTGCTCAAAAAGAAATGTGGTTTGTAATACCATTATTTCCAATGTTTGTAATTTTTTTTATATCAGCTTTAGCTGAAACGAATAGACCACCCTTTGATTTACCAGAGGCAGAGGCTGAATTAGTTGCAGGTTACCAAACAGAATATTCTGGGATGATGTATGCAATGTTTTGGTTGGGAGAATATGCAAATATTTTGTTAATGTGTGCACTAGGGTCAATTTTATTTTTAGGAGGCTGGTTATCTCCAATCGATCTTTATCCTTTTAATTTAATACCTGGCGCTCTTTGGTTAATTTTCAAAATTTTATTTTTATTTATTCTTTTTGCGTTGGTAAAAGCGATTGTTCCAAGATATAGATATGATCAACTTATGAGACTAGGTTGGAAAATATTTTTACCATTATCTTTAACTTATGTTGTTTTGACAGCAAGTTATCTTTTTTACTTTAATCTTTTACCTACAATATAAATGAAAATATCAAGATTTTTTAAAACAATATTAATGACCGATTTTATCAGTGGGCTTTTTATTGCTGTTAAGGAACTTTTCAAATCAAAAAAAACGATAAATTATCCATTTGAAAAAGGCAAAATTAGTCCAAGATATAGAGGTGAACACGCATTGAGAAGATATCCTAATGGAGAAGAGAGATGTATAGCTTGTAAATTGTGTGAAGCTGTCTGCCCTGCTCAAGCAATTACAATTGAATCTGCCGAAAGAGCTGATGGAAGCAGAAAAACAACTCGCTATGATATTGATATGATGAAATGTATTTATTGTGGGTTATGTGAAGAGTCTTGTCCTGTAGATGCAATTGTCCAGGGACCAAATTTTGAATTTTCAACTGAAACTCGTGAAGAACTCTATTATACAAAAGAAAAGCTCCTAGATAACGGAGATAGATGGGAAAATGTTTTAGCGGCAAATATTAAATCAGACAATCCATACAGATAATTTATGATTGCACATGCAATATTTTTTTATGTCTTTTCTGTAATTGCAGTTGTTTCCGCCATAATGGTAACTGTTTCTAAAAACACAGTTCATTCAGTTTTTTTTTTAATTCTTGATTTTATAAGTATATCTTGCCTCTTCATAATGATTGGTGCAGAATTTTTGGGGATGATTATGTTGATAGTTTATGTTGGGGCAGTTGCAGTGCTATTTTTGTTTGTCGTAATGATGCTTAATGTTGCTCAACAAAAAAATCAGTGGTTTGTTTCAAAAGATAGCTCAAGACATATTCCTATAGGATTATTAATAAGTGTAATAATTTTTTTTGAATTAATTATTGTAATAGGTGGATGGAAATATAAGCCTGATTTATTTAATTCTGCAAAATCATCACTAGAGAACGGGGTCAGTAACACTCATTCATTAGGTCAGGTTTTATACACTGATTATATACATGTGTTTCAAATTAGTGGGATGATACTTTTGATTGCTATGATAGGAGCAATAGTACTTACTTTTAGACAAAGAGAGGGTGTTAAAAAACAAAGTTATTTAAAACAAATATCTAGAGAAAGGACTGAAGGTGTGGAAGTACTTGAAGTTGCATCTAATAAAGGAGTAAAAATAGATGATTGATATAGGTTTAGGTCACTATTTAACTTTAGGTGTTGTTATTTTTAGTATTGGAATAATTGGTATATTTCTTAATAGAAAAAATATTATTGTAATCTTGATGAGTATTGAACTTATCTTATTAGCTGTAAATATTAATTTAGTATCTTTTTCAATTTATTTAGGAGATCTTTCTGGTCAAGTGTTTACCCTCTTTATACTAACTGTTGCTGCAGCTGAGGCTGCAATTGGTCTTGCGATCATAGTTGTTTATTTTAGAAATTCTGGAACTATTCGAGTAGAGGAGATAGATAAACTAAAAGGTTAAAATGGAAATTTCAATTATAGCATTACCATTAATTGCTTCAATTATTTCAGGATTTTTTGGAAAAATAATAGGAGATAGAAGTTCAGAAATTATTACTAGCCTATTGGTATCTATTTCAGCAATTTTTTCTGTCCTCGTTTTGTATGAGGTTGTTGTTAATCAATATCAAGAGAACATCATAATAGCGACATGGATTAGCTCTGGATCGCTTGAAGTAAATTGGTCAATGAAGATTGACTCATTATCTGCTGTGATGTTAGTTGTTGTTACATCAGTTTCTGCCTTAGTTCATATTTATTCAATCGGTTACATGTCTCACGATCCGCACAAACCAAGATTTATGGCTTACTTATCCTTATTTACATTTGCAATGCTGATGTTAGTTACTGCAGATAATTTCATTCAATTATTTTTTGGTTGGGAAGGTGTAGGCTTATGTTCGTATTTTTTAATAGGATTTTGGTTTAAAAAAGAGTCAGCAAACAAAGCTGCAATTAAAGCATTTGTAGTAAATAGAGTGGGTGATTTCGGGTTTGCTCTCGGGATATTTTTAATTTTTTATTTATTTGGAACAGTAAATTATTCTGAGGTTTTTGCTAAAATTCCAAACATTACAGATAAAGATTTGGTATTTTTAGGTATCACATTTAATGCTGTAGATTTGATTTGCTTACTTTTATTCATTGGTGCAATGGGTAAATCAGCACAAATTTTACTTCATACCTGGTTGCCAGACGCTATGGAAGGACCAACACCTGTTTCTGCCTTAATTCATGCCGCCACTATGGTAACAGCAGGAGTTTTTCTAGTTGTAAGGTGTTCACCTATTTATGAATACTCTGATCTAGCTTTAAATATCATTACAATTGTTGGTATGAGTACTGCATTCTTTGCTGCAACAGTAGCTCTGGTACAAAATGATATAAAAAAAATAATTGCGTATTCGACTTGTAGCCAATTAGGTTACATGTTTTTTGCCACTGGCGTGGGAGCATATAATGTTGCAATGTTTCATTTATTCACTCACGCGTTTTTTAAAGCACTATTATTTTTAGGATCTGGTTCAGTTATTCATGCTTTTAAAGACGAACAAAATATAAATAATATGGGCGGAGTGTGGAAAAAACTTCCATACACTTATTCACTAATGATTATAGGAACGCTAGCTTTAACAGGGTTTCCATTTTTGTCAGGTTTTTATTCTAAAGATGCAATAATTGAATTTGCATATTTGAGAGGAAATACAACGGGTTATTATGCTGCTGGTATAGGTATTTTTACAGCATTTCTTACATCAATTTATTCTTGGAGATTAATTTTTAAAACTTTTCATGGTGAGTATAATAATAAAGAGATTAAGATAGATGAGACACACGAGTCTCCTATCGTGATGTTGATACCTCTAGTTTTATTATCAATTGGTGCAATATTTGCAGGATTTTTATTTAAAGAATTATTTATCGGTTATGAAGGTTTAAATAATTTTTGGCGTGACTCAATATTTTTTCTAAAACCATTAAGCACTGATCACCCACCACTATGGTTTTTATTACTTACTCCAACTTTGGTAATATTATCTATCCCACTAGCATATTATTTATTCCTTAAAAATAAAAATTTACCTGAAAGATTAGCTAGTATAAATAAACCGCTTTATCAGTTTCTGTTAAATAAATGGTATTTTGATGAACTTTATGATGTTTTATTTGTTAAACCATCAAAAAAATTAGGTTTATTTTTATGGAAGTTCTTTGATTTGAAAATTATCGATGGGTTTGGTCCAGACGGTATTTCGTCGATGATCAAAAAATTTTCAGTAAAAGCTAATAAATTTCAAAGTGGATACATATTTCAATATGCTTTTGTGATGTTACTTGGTTTTTCTGCTTTATTAACATTCTTAATTGTAAAATAATGAACTTTCCTATTCTTTCCTCTTTGATTTTATTACCATCAATTGGAGCTTTATTCTTATTTTTTACCAAAAGTGATAAAAAAAATAATTTTACTGGAAAATATGTTGCTTTATTTACTTCAGCAGTAAATTTTTTTTTATCAATTTATTTATGGATATTATTTGATCCAACAACTTCTGAGTTTCAATTTGTTGAGGAAAGAATTTGGATTAAAGATTTAATAAATTATAAGGTAGGTGTTGATGGTATTTCAATTTTGTTTATTTTACTCACAACATTTATTACACCCCTTTGTATTGTATCGGTAAATAATTCAATCAAAGAGAGACTAAGTGAATTTTTGATAGCTGTACTTATCATGGAGTCTTTTATGATCGGTGTATTCTGCTCTTTAGACCTTGTTATTTTTTATTTATTTTTTGAGGCAGGTTTAATTCCTATGTTTTTAATTATTGGTATCTGGGGTGGTGCCAGAAGAGTTTATTCAGCATTTAAATTTTTTTTGTATACCTTGCTTGGTTCAGTTTTAATGTTAGTAGCTATAATTACAATTTATTGGCTGAATGGAACTACAGATGTAGTTGAACTTTATAATTCTGGAATTGATATAAAGTATCAAAATCTTTTATGGTTAGCTTTTTTTAGCTCTTTTGCAGTTAAAACTCCTATGTGGCCAGTTCATACATGGTTACCAGATGCTCATGTTGAAGCACCAACAGCAGGATCTGTTTTATTAGCAGCTATATTATTAAAAATGGCAGGTTATGGTTTTATAAGATTTTCTCTTGGATTATTTCCGGCAGCATCAGAAATCTTCACCCCATTGATTTACACACTCAGTGTAATTGCGATTATTTTTACTTCTTTCATAGCTTTAATGCAGGAAGATATGAAAAAGCTAATTGCTTATTCATCAGTTGCCCATATGGGTTATGTTACTTTAGGAATTTTTACTATTCAGCAACAAGGTATTGAGGGAAGTATTATTCAGATGATCAGTCACGGACTAGTTTCTGCAGCACTTTTTTTATGTGTAGGTGTTGTTTATGACAGAATGCATTCAAGACTTATAAATACTTATGGTGGTATCGTGAGTATTATTCCAAAATATTCTATTTTGTTTATGTTATTTACTTTAGCAGCTCTAGGCCTACCTGGAACAAGTGGTTTTGTTGGGGAGTTTTTAATTTTGATGGGTGCATTTAAGGATAATTTTTTAGTAGCTGTGATTGCTAGCTTAGGGGTAATTATTGGTGCTGCATATATGCTTTGGTTATATAAAAGAGTAGTTTTTGGGAAATTAATAAATACAGATTTGAAACAGATGTTTGATTTAAATAGATCTGAGTTATTTATTTTATCTTGTTTAGCTGTACCAACTCTATTTTTTGGATTTTATCCAGATCCTCTAATTAACACAATTGAGGTTTCCATCTCAGATTTAATTGATCAATATAATTTTAAATTAGCAAGTAAAACATAATGGAAAATTTACAATTAGTATTACCCGAAATATTTCTATCTTTGTCGATAATGTTTTTATTAATATTAGGTGTTTTTAAAAAAAATAGCTCAAGACTTGTTCAGAGTCTTTCTTTAGCTGTTTTGATTGTAACCGCTGTTATCACTTTTAACGAAACAATTGGTATTAACGAAACAAAATTATTTAATAATAGTATTATTATTGATTATTTATCTTCTTTAATGAAGATAATTACTTTATTAGCTGCTTTCTTAGTCCTAATCATTTCTTCGAACTATCTTAAAACTTTTCAAATCTTTAAGATTGAGTATCCAATATTAATTTTAAGTTCTGTATTAGGAATGATGGTTATGATTAATTCTAATGACTTAATTGTATTTTATATGGGCCTTGAGCTTCAGTCGTTGGCCTTATATGTTTTAGCTACATTCAATAGAGATGAAATCAAATCTTCTGAAGCGGGACTTAAATATTTTGTTCTAAGTGCTCTATCCTCCGGTTTATTGCTCTATGGTTGCTCTTTAATATATGGATTTACTGGATCTACCAATTTTGATGTAATAGCTGATCAATTAAATTCAAATGAGTATGCGTTGACATTTGGTATCGTATTTATTTTAGTGGGACTAGCCTTTAAGATTTCTGCTGTTCCTTTTCATATGTGGGCTCCAGATGTATATGAAGGTTCACCTACTTCGGTGACATTATTTTTTACAATGGTTCCAAAAATAGCAGCACTGACAGTATTTATAAGATTTTTATATGTACCATTTTTAAATTTGATTGATCAGTGGCAAATGATTTTAATTTTTTTATCAATCGCATCAATGCTATTTGGTGCTATCGCAGCCATAGGACAAACAAATTTGAAAAGGCTTGTTGCTTATAGCTCCATAGGTCATGTTGGTTACGCTCTAGCTGGTGTAGCGGCAGGTACTAATGATGGCATTCAAAGTTCAGTAATTTATATAACTATATATATACTAATGAACTTAGGATTATTTTCATGCTTGTTAATGTTGAAACGAGACAATAACTATTACGAAAAAATAGATGATTTGTCAGGTTTGTCTAAAAATCATCCAATGCTAGCGTTATCATTACTAATAATTTTATTTTCACTAGCTGGGATTCCTCCTTTGGCTGGTTTTTTTGCTAAGTTTTATGTTTTTAAAGCAGTCATTGAACAATCAATGTATTTTTTAGCAATCGTTGGTTTATTATCCACAGTCGTTGCAGCTTTTTATTATTTAAGGTTAATTAAAATTATGTATTTTGATGAGCAAAAAGAAAAATATGATACTGATCATGGTTTTTGGTTAAAATTTTCTTTAACAGCATCTACATTGTTAATTCTGATATACTTCATATTTCCGAGCCAATTAATAGAGGTAGTTTCCAGAATTAACATAATTTAATGAAATTCAGAATTTTAAGATTTAAAAAATTAAGAAGCACGAATGATACAGCCATAAGAATGGTTAAAAGTTCCAATTTAAATTATGGAATGATAATTGCTGATAGCCAAAGTAATGGGCGTGGGCAGTACGGAAGAAAATGGATTTCATTTAAAGGAAATTTGTTTGTAAGTTTTTTCTATAATTTAGAAAATATGGATTTAAATTTAACTAAAATTACAAAATTAAATTGTATATTAGTAAAAAAACTAATTTCAAAATATTACAAAAAAAGAATTGTATATAAAAAACCAAATGATTTGTTAATTAAAGGAAAAAAAATTTGTGGAATTCTCCAAGAGATAATAAATAAACAAA
>CACEKW010000011.1 GCA_902560185.1 uncultured Pelagibacteraceae bacterium
CTCAGTTTATATTGAAAAAATAAAAGTCCCAACCCAAGATGGATTAGATTTATTAGGTTGGTATCATGAAAAAGATTTAAAGAAAAATAAAACAATTCTATTTTTCCATGGAAATGCTGGATCTTTAGAAAATAGAATTCATAAATTAAATCATTTTAGAGACATGAGTGTTAATTTTTTAATAATTGCTTGGAGAGGTTTTAGTGGTAACGAGGGCAAACCATCAGAGTCTGGATTATATGAGGACGGTGAAAGTGCAATTAAATGGTTGGTTAAAAAAGGTGTAGATGAAAAAAATATAGTAATTTATGGAGAATCATTAGGAACAGGAGTTGCAACACATTTATCCCAGAACAAAGAGTTTGCAGGTGTTATTTTAGAAACTCCATTCACATCAATGATTGATGCGGCTAAAAAATTTTATCCATATATACCCGTTGGTCTTTTACTCAAAGATAAATTTGAAAATAAAAACAAAATTAAAAATATTAAATCTCCAATTTTGATAATGCATGGTGAAAAAGATCAAATTGTTCCTTTTGAGATGGGTAAAAAGATGTTTGAGATAGCTAATGAACCCAAATATTCGTATTTTACCAAATATGACAATCATATGATGGAGTATGACGAGAGTCTTGTAAAAGCACTAAACTCTTTTTTGATTAATTTAAATTAAGCCATATTCTAAACAAATATTTTTCAAGATTTAAGATTAAGTTTAAAAAGTGAAAAATGTTTTTATTATTATAATTTTATTCATAACTTTAAAAAGCTTTGCTTTTTCGAAAGATAATTCATTTTATCCTGACGATTTATTTCACATAGATCATATGGACTCTCACAACAAAAAATTTGCGCTATATTTTAAGGGGCGAGAGAAATCGATTTTAGCTAGAGGTGAAGAAAGTAATTATATAAATGATTTTCCAAAAGATCTTTATATCTATAATTATTCAACAAAGTCTTCTTCACCATTGATCTCTTATGATTGGTTTCCCTCTCAAGCCAAGTTTCATTTAGAGGAATATGACTTTCCTGTATTTCCAGACGACTTTGCTTATTATCTTTTAAAAGATGATAAAACACTGGTGATGATTAGTGCAGTTAAAAGTTTAAACGCAAACTTTAAGTATGATATTTTTAATAAGAAACTTGAACTTTACCCCACTACAGGAAAATTTGATTTTATTATTTCGTCTTTTTCTAAGGATTGTGGGCATTATAAATTTAAAGATAATTATAAGTGTAGTATTTATAAACCTTTAATCTCGAGTAATTTAATCAATTAACCTGCGTAAAAGCCTCAGCAAATTTTTCTGCATTAAATAATTGTAAGTCGTCTTCTTTTTCGCCCAAGCCTAAAGCAATAATAGGTAATTGATATTTTTTTGCTATCGCCAGTAGAATACCGCCTTTGGCAGTTCCATCTAATTTGGTCATGATTAAACCAGTTAATGGAATAATTTTGTTAAATTCTTCTACTTGATTAATTACATTTTGTCCCGATGTTGCGTCTAAAACTAAAATAATGTTGTGAGGGGCATCCTGGTCAATTTTTTTTGTTACATTGGCTATCTTTTTATATTCCTCCATTAAATTTTTTTTATTTTGTAGTCTTCCAGCAGTATCGATTAATACTTGGTGAAAATTATTTTTGATTGCTTCTTCAACTGCTTTATATGCGACTGACGCTGGATCAGAACCTTGAGATGATTTAGTTATTTTAACGTCAATTTTATTTGCCCAGTTTTCTAATTGTTCAATAGCTGCTGCTCGAAAAGTATCAGAAGCGGCAAACATAACTTTGTTTCCATTAGTTTTTAAAATTTTACCTATTTTACCAATAGTTGTTGTTTTGCCAACACCATTCACACCTGAGATTAATGTTGCATTGAGTTTATCTTTTTTTTCGAAAAAAGAATTATTCTCTAAAGGTTTCATTAGATTAATAATATATTCTTTTAAAATAAGATTAATCTCGGTTGATAAATCTTTATTTGGATCGATTTTTTTACATGAAATGATTTCCTTGATCTCAGACGCAGCCTCGACACCTACATCTGACTCAATTAAAAATTCTTCAATTTTATTTAAATTTTTATCGTCAATCTCTTTTTTTATAATTATTTCTTTTAGTCCAGATGTCAGTGCAGATGCACTTTTTTTAAAGCCTATCTTAAATTTATCAAAAATTCCCATTATAGTTTGAACTCAATTTCTTTTATTTCTGAAACGGGTCCTTTCATGTGGATTGAATTTTTATCATCTATAAGAATTGATAATTTACCTGTTTGAAATTCTATGTCTGTTTTATTTTCAGTAAGATCATTTAATTTACCAGCAAATGCTGTTGCACATGCAGCTGTTCCACATGCTTTGGTCAGCCCCGCTCCTCTCTCCCATACCTTCACTCTAATTAAATTTTTATTAATTATTGTAGCAATTGTAACATTACATTTTTCTGGAAAAATTTTATGATTTTCAATTTCGGGTCCAATTTTTTCAATATTAAAATTTTCAATTTCGTTTACAAAAAAAACAATATGTGGATTTCCAACATTAACTGCCGTCCCACCTGAATGTTCTTTGTTATTTGAATCAATAATCTTAATATTTAAATTTTTCGTATCTAGTTTTTCTGATAAAGGAATTTCGTTCCATTGTAACTTAGCTTTACCAATTTCAGTCGTAACAATGTTTTTATCTAATATTTTTGACTCTAAATTTCCATTTGAGGTTGATAAAATGATATTTTCAGATTTTGTCTCCTCGGAGATTAATTTTGCAACACATCTAGTACCATTTCCGCACGCACCAGACTCTCCTCCATCAGAATTAAAAAATTTTAAATTTGCATCACTTGATTTGCTAGATTCAATAAATATTAATTGATCACAGCCAATAAAATTTCTATCACAAATTTTTATGATTTGATCTTTAGTCAAATTGGTAATCTTTTGTCTATTATCAATTATTACAAAATCATTACCTAATCCATCCATTTTAAAAGCCCTTATATCCATATATAGTTATTTAACTTATTTATTGACTTTTTGAACCTCTATTATAGTTTGTGGCAGTTTCCGCAAAAACGTTAAATTTGCGGTGTCTTTGGAAACAAAGAGATCGACACTAGTCAGCGAGGGTTCGCCCACTAGTGCGATTACTGCTGTGTGAAATAAATATGTTTGAAAATTTAACAAATAAATTTGAGGAAGTTTTTTCCTCTTTGAAAAAAGCCCCTTCGCTTGATGAGAGCCAAGTTGATGAAGGCCTCAGAGCTATTAGACAAGCCTTACTAGAGGCTGATGTATCACTTGAGGTCGCAAAAGATTTTATTGAAAAAGTTAAACCTAAAGCTTTAGGTCAAGAAATTATCAGATCTACATCTCCTGGTGATATGGTTGTAAAAATCGTTTATGACGAATTAGTTAATTTATTAGGTGAAAAAAACATTGATGTAAATTTAAATGCCGTTCCGCCCGTGCCAATGATGTTAGTTGGTCTACAAGGTTCAGGTAAAACTACCACTACTGCTAAACTTGCAAGATATCTAGAAAATACAAAGAAAAAGAAGGTAATGATGGTCAGCTTAGATATTTATAGACCAGCTGCACAAGAACAATTGAAATCTTTAGGTGAGCAAAATGATATCTTAACTTTACCGATTATCGAAGGTCAACAACCAGCAGATATTTGTCAGAGAGCAATAAGTGCTGCAAATTTAAATGGTGCCGACATTATCTTGTTTGATACAGCTGGCAGAACACAAATAGATCTTCAAATGATGAGTGAAATAAAACAGATTGAAAATATAATCAATCCTGCCGAAATTTTTTTAGTTGCAGATTCTTTAACTGGTCAAGTAGCAGCATCAGTTGCAAAAGAATTTAAAAATACTTTAGGTTTATCAGGAATTATTTTAACAAGAGCTGATGGTGATGCCAGAGGTGGGGCCGCGGTAAGTATGAAATTTGTATCAGAGGTTCCAATTAAGTTTTTAGGGGTAGGAGAAAAAATTGAAAATTTTGAGGTGTTCCATCCCGATAGGATTGCAAACCGAATTCTTGGAATGGGAGATATTGTATCTCTAGTTGAAAAAGCAGCACAAGATTTAGGTGAAGAAAATATTAAAAAGACAGAAGAGAATTTAAAAAAGGGACAATTTTCAATGCAAGATTATTTAACTCAACTAAGACAGATGAAAAAAATGGGTGGAATAGAGGGAATCATGTCTTTTATGCCAGGTATTTCTAAAGTTAAATCACAAATGGATGCTGCGGGTATTGACGAGAGTGTTATCACTAAGAACGAGGCTATAATTTTATCGATGACAAAAAAAGAAAGAGAGAACCCAAAAATAATTGATGGTTCTAGAAAAAAAAGAATTGCTAATGGTTCTGGAACTGATCCAGCCACTATCAATAAATTGTTAAAACAATTTAAAATGATGTCTGAAATGATGAGAAAGATGTCTAAAGGAAATCTGAAAGGTATGTCTGACAAAGGAATACCACCAGAATTATTTAATCAATTAAAATAAAAAAGGAGAGTAAATGTTAAAACTTAGATTATCAAGAGGTGGAACAAAGAAAAGACCAGTTTACAAAGTTGTTGTAGCTGATAGTCGTTTTGCAAGAGATGGACGTTTCATAGAAAAAGTTGGTTTTTTTAATCCTCTATTACCTAAAGAAAAAAAAGAAAGAATAGGATTAGAGGCTGAAAGAATTAAATATTGGTTAGGCCAAGGTGCACAACCGACTACAAGAGTAGCAAGAATCTTGGGTGAAAATGAGTTAATGCCAATGCCTGCTAATGGTAATAATCCTCAAAAAGCTATTCCAAAAAAAGATAGAAAAAAAGAAGGGTCTGATGATGCTAAAAAGGAAGAGGCAGCAAAAGCAGATGCTCCAAAAGCAGAAGCTAAAAAAGAGGAAGCTCCAAAAGCAGAAGCTAAAAAAGAGGAGGCTCCAAAAGCAGAAGCTCCAAAAGCAGAAGCTAAAAAAGAGGAAGATCCAAAAGCAGAAGCTCCAAAAGAGGAAAAAAAGTAATTTAAGGTTTACTTATGTTAAAGACACAAGTGTTAACACTTTATCCAGAAATTTTCCCTGGTCCGTTAAACAAAGGATTATATGGAAAAGCAATGGCTAAAAAGATATGGAGTCTTAATGTAGTAAACATAAGAGATGCAGCAACAGATAAACACAAAACTGTTGATGATACTCCATATGGTGGTGGATCAGGTATGTTGTTAAAACCAGACATACTAGCAAAATCAATTGATGAAAATATCCAGAAGGGAGAAAGAATTTTTTATCTTTCGCCAAAAGGTAAAAAATTTGATCAAAGACTTGCACAAGATTTATCAAAAGAAAAATCATTCAGTTTAATTTGTGGACATTTCGAAGGTGTTGATGAAAGAGTACTATCCACAAGAAATATTGAGGAAATAAGTATAGGAGATTATGTGCTTTCTGGAGGGGAAACAGCTGCTCTTGTAGTTCTTGATAGTGTGTTAAGACTTTTGCCTGGAGTTTTAGGTAATGATAAATCATCTTCGGAGGAAACTTTTGAAAATGGTCTTTTAGAGTATCCTCAATATACAAAACCTCAAATTTGGGAGGAAAAATCAGTACCAGATGTCTTATTATCAGGGGATCATAGCAAAATTAAAGACTGGCGTTTATCTCAATCTGAGGCTATAACACGCGTCCGAAGACCAGATTTGTGGCAAAAATATAAGAAGGATTAACTTGATAAATATTGAAATGAAAACGATTGAAGAAATAAATCAATATAATGTAAAAAAAATTCTTTCGGAAAAAAAGATTCCAGAATTCTTTCCAGGTGATGTTGTAAAAGTTGGTGTAAGAATTACAGAGGGAAAAAAAGAGAGAATTCAGTATTTTGAAGGAGTATGTATTGCGAAAAAAAGCAGAGATTTAAATTCTTCTTTTACAGTTAGAAAGATTTCTTTTGGTGAAGGTGTTGAGAGAACATTCCCACTATTTGGTACAGTAATCGACTCAATTAAAGTTATTCGTTCAGGAAAAGTTAGAAGAGCTAAACTATATTACTTAAGAGACAGAACTGGTAAATCAGCTAGAATTGCCGAAAAAATAAGAAAGAAGATTGGTATTGATATAGATGTAAAACCAGAAACAGTAACTGAAGAAAATTTAGCTCCTATTTCAACAGAACCATCTGATAATAAAGAAGATGTAACTAAGGCAGAGGATAAGAAAGAAGAAACTCCTAAGGAAGAGCCAAAAAAAGAAGAAACAGCCAAAGTTGAAACAAAACCTAAAACTGAAGAAAAACTTGGAAATTCTCCAGAAAAAAAATAATTTTTTTTTCAATGCCTAATACTCTTTACGACAAAATTTGGAAAGAACACTTAGTTGATCAGCAAAATGATGGAACAGCTTTATTATTTGTTGATAGGCATCTCGTTCATGAAGTGACCAGTCCACAAGCATTTGAAGGTTTACGAAATTCTAAAAGAAAAGTAAGACACCCAAAACTTACATTGGCCGTTGCAGATCACAACGTTCCAACCACTGATAGAACCAATGGTATTTCAGATAAAGAATCTAAAATTCAAGTTGATACATTAGAAAAGAATTGTAAGGAATTTGATATCCAACTCTTTGGAATGGAGGATAAGCGTCAAGGTATAGTTCATATAATTGGTCCTGAACAAGGATTTACACAACCTGGAACAGTTATAGTTTGTGGAGATAGTCATACAGCTACACATGGAGCGTTTGGTGCTTTAGCATTTGGTATAGGCACCTCAGAGGTTGAACACGTGCTAGCAACACAAACTTTAGTGCAAAAAAAAGCAAAAAATTTCAGAATTAATGTTAATGGAAAACTTCCGTTAGGTGTTACTTCAAAAGATGTAATTTTACAAATAATCGGAAAAATAGGAACAGCAGGTGGAACAGGATGTGTTATTGAGTATGCTGGTGATTTAATCAGATCATTGAGTGTTGAGCAAAGAATGACCATATGCAACATGACTATAGAGGGTGGAGCAAGAGCAGGTTTGATTGCACCAGACGAAAAAATTTTCAAGTATTTGGAGGGAAAACCTATGTCACCCAAAGGTGAAAAATGGGATAAAGCCTTAGCCTACTGGAGAAGTTTAAAATCTGATGATGGTGCAAATTTTGATAAAGAAATAAGTCTTCAAGCTAATGAAATTTCACCGATGATTACCTGGGGAACTTCACCTCAAGATGTCATTACTATTGAGGATAAAGTACCAAACCCAGACAATGAAAAGGATGAGGATAGAAAAAATTCTATTGAAAGAGCTCTAAAATATATGGGTTTAAAACCTGATATGGCTGCTAAAGATATTAAGATAGATAAGGTTTTTATAGGTAGTTGCACAAATGGAAGAATTGAGGATTTACGAGAAGCAGCAAAGATTTTAAAAGATAAAAAAATTGCCTCTCATGTTCATGCAATGGTTGTTCCAGGATCTGGTTTAGTGAAAGAACAAGCAGAACAAGAAGGTTTACATAAAATATTTGAAGAGTCTGGTTTTGAATGGAGAGAACCAGGATGTTCTATGTGTTTAGCAATGAATGCTGATAAATTAAAACCAGAGCAAAGATGTGCATCAACATCAAACAGAAACTTTGAAGGAAGACAAGGTAGAGGTGGAAGAACACACCTTGTGAGCCCAGGAATGGCAGCTGCAGCAGCAATTTCTGGGAATTTGGATGATGTAAGAAAGTATCAAAATTAATGCAAAAATTTTCTACATTAAAAAGTATTCCAGCATATTTACCAATCATTAATATTGATACTGATATGATCATCCCAAAACAGTTTTTAAAAACAATTAAAAGAACTGGACTTGGAAAAAATTTGTTTTTTGAGATGAGGTATGATGATAATGGAAATAAAATAGGCGATTTTATATTAAATCAAGATCCATTTACAAATTCAAAAATATTGATAGCAGGAAAAAACTTTGGTTGTGGATCTTCAAGAGAACACGCTCCTTGGGCATTATTAGATTTTGGTATTACATGTGTAATTAGCTCCAGTTTTGCTGATATTTTTTATAGCAATTGTTTTAAAAATGGAATTTTACCAATTATTGTTGATGAGGAAAAAATAAAAGAATTATCTGAATATGCTAATAGAAAAGAAGAAATTTCAGTAGATCTTAAAGAAGAAAAAATAGTTTATGGTAATAATGAAATTAAATTCAAAATAGACTCCTTTAAAAAGAAATGTCTTCTCGAAGGTTTAGATGATATTGCGCTATCTTTAAATAAGTCTGATAAGATAAAAAGTTTTGAGCAAAAATTAAAAAGTTCTAAGCCATGGATTATAAGTGATTAAGGTAAAAAAGAGAAAGATACTATTACTTCCCGGAGATGGTATTGGTCCCGAAGTTATTGGTGAAGTAAAAAAAATTATCAGTTGGTTCAATGATAAAAAGTCTCTAGATTTTGAGATGGATGAAGATTTAGCGGGAGGATGCTCTTACGATAAGCATGGTACACCTATTACAGATGAGGTTTTTTATAAAGCATTAGAAAGTGCAGTTGTTATGTTAGGCGCTGTAGGAGGACCAAAGTGGGATAATGTTGAGTTTTCCAAAAAACCTGAGAGAGCACTTTTAAAACTAAGAAAAGAATTAAAACTCTTTGCTAATTTGAGACCAGCAATATGTTTTAAACAATTAGTTGATGCCTCAACATTAAAACCTGAAATTGTTTCAGGTTTAGATATTATGATTGTAAGAGAGTTAACCGGAGGAATATATTTTGGTGAGCCTAGAGGAATTAAACCAATAGAAAATGGGGAAAGAAAAGGGATTAATACTCACACTTACACAAGCAATGAGATTATAAGAGTTGCTAGAGTTGCCTTTGATTTAGCAAAAAAAAGATCAAACAAAGTAACTTCTTGTGAAAAATCAAATGTTATGGAGGCAGGCCAACTTTGGAAAGAAGAGGTTCAGACATTACACGATAAAGAATTTAAAGACGTTGAACTAAGTCATATGCTTGCAGACAATTGTGCTATGCAGTTGTTGAGAAATCCAAAGCAATTTGATGTAATTGTAACAGATAATTTGTTTGGAGATATGTTATCTGACCAAGCCTCAATGTTGACTGGATCATTAGGTCTTTTACCTTCTGCATCTTTAGGTGCAAAAAATAAAGATGGAGAGATGAGGGCTATGTATGAACCTATTCATGGTTCGGCTCCAGATATAGCTGGTAAAAGTATTGCTAATCCAATAGCTACAATTTTAAGTTTTGCTATGGCTTTGAGATATTCATTAGATTTAGATAAAGAGGCAGAAGCTCTGGAAAAAGCTGTACAGGATGTATTAAATGATGGTTTAAGAACTAAAGACATTTTATCAAAAGGTACAAAAGAGGTGACTACATCACAAATGGGTGATGCGATCATTTCAAAATTGCAATAATTAATTAATTATTTTAAAATCAAATTATGCCAACTTATACTGCACCCGTTGAAGATATGATGTTTCTTTTTGAAAAACTAAGAAACAACAAAGAGTATAATGAATTGGAAAAATACAAAGAAGTTACCCCAGATTTAGTAAAAGACATTCTACAGGAAGCAGCAAAAATAAATCAAAATTTAATTTTACCATTAGCTAAAGTTGGAGATGAAAATCCTGCAATTTTAGAAAATGGAGTTGTTAGAACGCCTCCGGGTTACAAAGAGGCTTATAAAAAATATATTGAGGATGGTTGGACATCTTTATCATGTGATCCAAAATATGGGGGTCAAGGTATGCCAAAAACAGTGAGCGCATTTTTTGATGAAATGCTATCCTCTGCTAGCCTTTCTTTTAAGCTCTATAGTGAACTTAGTATTGGTGCTTATAATTGTATTAATCATCATGCTAGCGATGAAATAAAAAATAAATATTTACCAAAAATTGTAGAAGGTAAGTGGAGTGGAACAATGTGCTTAACTGAGCCAGTATGTGGTACTGATTTAGGTCTACTAAAAACAAAGGCTAAAAAACAATCTGATGGTACATTCAAATTAACTGGACAGAAAATTTTTATTACCTCTGGTGATCACGATTTAACTGAAAATATTATTCATTTGGTTTTAGCAAGAGTGGATGACTCTCCGGCTGGCACTAAAGGTATCAGTCTGTTTTTAGTTCCAAAGTTTATTGTAAAAGAAGATGGGAATGTTGGTCCAAGAAATGGAATATCAACTGGTTCTATCGAAACAAAAATGGGAATTAAAGGATCAGCAACTTGTGTTCTTAATTTTGATGAAGCAACTGGCTACATGATTGGTGATAAGGAAAAAGGTTTGAGTGCAATGTTTACGATGATGAATCTTGAGAGGATCGTTGTTGGGATACAGGGTTTGGGGATATCAGAGATTGCTTATCAAAATTCACTTTCATACGCAAAAGAAAGAAAGCAAGGTAAGTCGAATAATTCAAAATCTAAAAATGGTGCTGATTTTATAATTGAGCATGCAGATATTAGAAGATCGTTGTTAAATATGAAATCTATTATTGAGGGCGAGAGAGCCTTATGTTTTTGGTTATCTCAACAAACTGAGGTAAGCCTATATCATCCAGATGAAAAAGCTAGGCGGGAGGCATCTGATTATGTCTCATTAATGACTCCAGTAGTAAAATCCTTGTTTACAGATTTAGCAATGGAAATCACTAGCGATGCAATGCAAATTTATGGTGGGTATGGTTATACTAAAGATCAAGGAATAGAACAGTTATATCGAGATAATAGAATTACACCAATTTACGAGGGTACGAATTCTGTACAAGCTGCTGATTTAGTTTTTAGAAAATTATCAAATAAGAACGGGAATGTAATTAATAAATTTTTAGATCAGGTTAAAAATGAATGTAATTCTAACAACGAAAAAATAAGACCATTCATCTCAGATTTTAATAATTATTTAGATATATTAAAAAAATTTAGTGATTGGATGATTGAGAAATCTAAAACAGATAAAGACGATGTAAGTGCTGCTGCTAATGATTATCTTAAAACTCTCGGATTTGTTTCGATTGCTTATGCATGGATAAAAGTACTAGAGGTAAGTTTTAAAGATTATAATGAAAATAAAAACTTTTATGATGTCAAAATCGATACCGCTAGGTTTTATTTTGATAAAGTTCTACCAAGAGCTGAACAACATTACAAATCAGCAATTTCTGGAAGCTCCAATATTATGAATTTTAAATTCAATTAAATGAGTCATTACGATAATAATTTAGATAAGAATAGTGCAAATTATGTTCCTTTAACTCCTTTGACTTTTTTGAAGAGAGCAAAAGAGATTTATCCTGATTATGAAGCAATTATCTATGAAGATCGTAAATACACCTGGGCTGATGTTTACAAACGTACTATTAAATTTGCAAGCGCCCTTAATAAAATTGGAATTAATAAAGGAGATACTGTCTCATTTTTAGCTTTCAACACCCCTGAAATTTTTGAGGGACATTACTCTGTTCCTATGTCTGGTGCAGTATTAAATACAATTAACATAAGATTAGATGCTAAAACTATTGCTTATATTTTAGAACATAGTGATGCTAAAGTTCTTGTTGTTGATAGACAATTACACATAGAAGTTAAAAAAGCCTTAAACACTTTAAAAAAAAAAATCACAATTATTGATATAGTTGATAAATTTGCAGACCAATCAAAGTGTGAAAAAATTGGTGATCTAGAATACGAAAGTTTTTTAAATACCGGTGATGAAAATTTTGATTGGAAAATGCCAGATGACGAGTGGCAAGCAATATCATTGAGCTATACATCTGGAACTACTGGAAACCCTAAAGGCGTTGTTTACCATCATCGGGGATCATATTTAATGTCCACGGGTAGTGCAGTTGCCTGGAACATGCCAAACAGACTTAATTTTTTAACTATCGTCCCAATGTTCCATTGTAATGGATGGGGTTATCCTTGGACTATACCCATGTTAAATGGAAGAACAATTTGTCTAAGAAATATAGATGTAAAAAAAATATTTGAATTAATAGACAAACATAATGTTACTCACTTTGGTGGAGCGCCTATTGTACTAAATATGATAACTGGTGCACCAGAGTCTGATAGAAAAAAATTAAAGCAAAAAGTATACGTCCTTACTGCAGGAGCTCCACCGCCAAGTATAATTTTTAAAAAAATGAAAGAACTTGGTTTTGAAGTTATGCATGTTTATGGATTAACTGAAACTTATGGACATGTAACTCAATGTGCGTGGAATGATGCTTGGAATGACTTCGATGAGGAAAAGCAGAACGAAATTAAAGCAAGACAAGGAGTTAGATATCCAAATACAGAAGGGATTGCTGTGATGGATCCAGAAACAATGACTGAAGTTCCAAAAGATGGAAAGACGATTGGTGAAATAATGATTAAAGGAAATGTAGTCATGAAGGGTTATTTTAAGGATAAGGATGCTACAAATAAAGCAATGGCTGGTGGTTGGTTTCATTCTGGTGACTTAGCTGTTATGCATCCAGATGGATATGTAAAAATCCAGGATAGGTCTAAAGATATAATAATTTCTGGAGGTGAAAACATATCCTCTATAGAAATAGAAAATACTCTTGCAAAACATCCCTCAGTATCTATTGCAGCCGTTGTAGCTAAACCAGATGAAAAATGGGGAGAGGTACCTTGTGCATTTATTGAGATGGTAAAGGATAAACCAACAACCGAGAAAGAATTAATTGGTTTTTGTAAAGAAACCCTCGCAGGTTTCAAAGTGCCAAAACAAGTTGTTTTTTGTGAACTACCTAAAACATCGACAGGAAAAATTCAAAAATTTGAGTTGAGAAAAAAATTTTAGGTAATTGATTGATATTTGAAATAGAAAATAAAACTATTCATGCATCTGATGCAGGTCAAGGCATAGATCCAAAAAAACAAACAATAGTATTTCTTCATGGAAGTGGCCTTTCACACATAGTTTGGTCATTAACTGAACAATTTTTTTCGAATAAGAATTTTAATGTATTATCTATCGATCTTCCTGGTCATGGAAATTCAGATGGACCATGTTTAGATACCATAGAAAAAATTGCTGATTGGCTAGAAAGTGTATTTAAAAAATTGCAATTAAAAAATTTGATTTTAGTTGGTCATTCTCAAGGATGTTTAGAAATACTTGAATATGCTTTTAAATATAAAAGCAGGTTAAATAAAATAGTTTTAGTTGGCGGCTCAAATAAAATGCCAGTTCATCCTGATTTAATAGAACTTGCAAATAATGGTGACTCTGATGCTGTAAAATTAATGATGAAATGGGGTTATGAAGGCTCAAAAAAATTTATTGGTGGTAATCCAGTAGAAAAAATAATTCAGTCCCCAAGAGATATTAGTGAAATTTTAGCAGTTGATTTAAATGCGTGTAATAACTACTCAAATGGGTTAGAGGCAACAAAAGTTTTAGATCTTCCCACATTACTTATTTTCGGAGAGTTAGATAAAATGATCAATTTAGATACAGGGAAAAAATTTTCAAATTTAGTAAAAAACTCATCTACTCATGTAATTAAAGGTTGTGGTCATATGATAATGATTGAAAAAGCATTTGAAATGAGAGAAAAGATTTTAGAATTTTTAATTAAATGAAAAGTTATCCGATAGCAAAATCAAGAAGAGTTAGAAGTACACCCTATACTTCTAGAATTGAGAAACAAGGTGTTACCGCTTATACTGTTTATAATCATATGCTTTTACCGGCAGCTTTCGGTTCCTTGGAAGAGTCTTGTGATCATTTAAAAAAGAATGTTCAAATTTGGGATGTAGCTGCAGAAAGACAGGTTGAAATTTCAGGCAAAGATGCTGCAAAACTTGTACAAATCATGACTTGTAGAGATTTATCGAAATCCAAAGTAGGAAGATGTTATTATTGTCCTTTAATCGATGAAAATGGAAATTTAGTAAATGATCCTGTTATTTTAAAATTATCTGAAGATAGATGGTGGATATCAATTGCTGACTCTGATGTAATTTTTTTTGCAAAAGGTCTTGCTTCAGGAAATAAATTTGATGTTAAAATTTTTGAACCAATCGTAGATATCTTAGCAGTTCAAGGTCCTAAATCTTTTGATTTAATGGAAAAAGTTTTTGGTGAAAAAATAAAAGATTTAAAATTTTTTGGATTTGATTATTTCACTTTTAACGGGACAAAACATTTAATAGCTAGATCTGGTTGGTCAAAACAAGGTGGTTTTGAAATTTATGTTGAAAACACCAACTCAGGTTTGAAGTTATACGATCATCTTTTTGAAATTGGTAAAGAATTCAATGTTAGACCTGGATGTCCAAATTTAATCGAAAGGATTGAGAGTGGTTTACTTTCTTATGGGAATGATTTTGATAACAATGACAATCCATTTCAATGTGGTTTTGATAAATATGTCGATTTAGAGACCGACATAAACTTTTTAGGTAAAGATAAACTTAAAAAAATTAAAGAAAAAGGGATTGATAGAAAGCTAATGGGTGTTCAGATAGATTTAACCAAGATTCTTTTAACCAGTTCTTTAAACATCAAGAATAATGATGGAAATATAATTGGAGAACTAAGATCCGCTTGTTACTCGCCTCATTTTAAAAAAGTTATTGGTATTGCAATGATAAAAGAACCATATTGCAAAGCATCTTCGTCCGGAACAATAGAAATTGATGGAAATTCTTTAGCTCTTAAAGTTTGCGATTTACCTTTCATCTAGTATAAAACTTAGATCATGAATATTGCAATTGTAGGAGCAACAGGAAATGTTGGTAGAAAAACATTGGAAATTTTGGAGAGAAAAGAATTTTCTATAGATAATTTATATTTAGTTGCGTCCTCAAAAAGTGTTGGAAAAAAAATTGGTTTTAGAGGTAAGGAAATGGATGTCCTTGATTTAGAAAATTTTGATTTCTCAAAAGTTAATATTGCTTTTTTTGCAGCTGGTGGAAAAATTTCTGAAAAATTTGCAGAAAGAGCAGCCAAAAATTGTTTGGTAATTGATAACTCTAGTTTTTTTAGAATGGATCCAGACGTACCTTTGATAGTTCCACAAGTAAATTCAGATGATCTAAAAAAAATTAAAAAAAATATTGTTGCAAATCCGAATTGTTCAACAGCTCAATTGGTGATTGCTCTTAAACCTTTACACGATCTATTTATTATCAAAAGAATTGTCGTGTCTACTTATCAATCAGTTTCTGGAGGTGGAAAAGCTCCCATGGATGAACTTATTGAGCAAACTAAACTAGTTTTAGATGGTAAAAAAGTATCATCTAAAAATTTTACAAAACAAATAGCTTTTAATGCCATCCCTCATATCGATCAATTTGCAGATGATGGTTATACTAAGGAAGAGTTAAAAATGATGAACGAAACCAAAAAAATTTTAGATACCAAAATTGATTTAACGGCAACATGTGTGAGATTACCAATCTCTGTTTCTCATTCTGAGTCAGTCAACTTACAATTTGAAAAACCTTTTACTCTGGAAAAGGTAAGAGATGCTTTGAATAATTTTGAGGGTTGTAAAGTTATTGATGAAAGAAATGATGGCGGTTACTCAACTCCAATTGAAGCAGAGGGAATGGATGAAACTTTTATTTCAAGAATAAGAGAAGATAAAACAATTAAAAATGGATTAAACTTATGGATCGTTTCAGATAATCTTTTGAGAGGCGCGGCTTTGAATGCAGTAGAAATTGCAGAAACAGTAATTAAAAACAATTACCATGGAAAATAAAAAACCATTATCCCCTCACATACAAGTTTATAAATGGCATATTTCGTCTTTAGTATCTATTTCACACAGAATTACGGGCATAATAAATATAATTGGGATTACATTAATTTGTTTGTGGGCATCTTTATTATTATTAGGTGAAAATAGTTATGAGGCTGTTAATTTACTATTAAATTCTCAAATTGGAAAATTTATTACTTTAGGTTTGACCTGGTCTTTTTGTTTTCAAATTTTAAGTGAGATTAGACATTTGATAATGGATTTAGGTTATGGATTTGAACTTAAGACAACTAAAATAACTGGTCTTTTAGTAATCATAGGGTCAATCTTTTTAACTATAATTTTATATTTGATTGGAAAAAATTTATTTTGAAATGATTGCTGCAACAAAAAAATGGATTTTTTTAAAAATTAGTGGAGCAATATTAGTTCCGTTAATGGCCTGGTTTATTTTAAGTTTTATAAGTATTTATGATCAGAGCTATTCAGAAGTATTGGAATTTTTTACGAATCCATTATCTAAGTTTTTATTTAGCTTATTTATTATTACTGCATATTTCTTTTCAGCATTAAGTATTAGTGAGGTTTTTGAGGATTATATAAAAGATTATAAAATCAAAAATGTCGCAAATGGTTTTTTGTACGTATCAGCTGTGGTAATTCCATTAATTACAATTATATTATTAATTAACTTATGAGTTCTTACAAAATAATCGATCATGAATACGATGTGGTAGTCTTGGGAGCAGGTGGTTCTGGTCTAAGGGCCGCGGTTGGTTTAAGTGAGGCTGGTTTAAAAACAGCATGTATTTCAAAAGTCTTTCCAACTAGAAGTCACACCTCTGCAGCGCAAGGTGGTATTTCTGCTGCTTTAGGAAATATGGGTGAGGATGATTGGCGTTGGCATATGTACGATACAGTTAAAGGAGCTGATTGGTTAGGTGATCAGGATAGTATTGAATATCTCTGTAAGGAGGCACCAAAGGCTGTAATAGAGCTAGAAAAATATGGTGTTCCATTTAGCAGAACTGAAGATGGAAAAATTTATCAAAGACCATTTGGTGGTATGACCAAAAATTACGGCAATGGAATTGTACAAAGAACTTGTGCAGCCGCTGATAGAACAGGTCACGCAATTTTACATACTTTGTATGGACAAGCTTTAAAACATAATACAGAATTTTTTATTGAGTATTTTGCATTAGATTTATTAATGAAAGATGGAGCGTGCAAAGGTCTAATTGCTTGGAATTTAAATGATGGAACTATTCATAGATTTAGAGCTCACACTGTTATAATTGCAACAGGTGGTTATGGAAAAGTATATTATTCTGCAACATCAGCCCATACTTGTACGGGTGATGGTAATGCGATGGTATTAAGAGCAGGTTTACCTTTGCAAGATATGGAATTTGTGCAGTTCCATCCAACTGGAATTTATGGTCATGGCACTTTGATAACAGAGGGCGCAAGAGGTGAAGGAGGATATCTTACAAATTCTAAGGGTGAAAGATTTATGGAAAGATATGCCCCTAAAGCAAAAGATTTAGCATCAAGAGATGTTGTGAGTAGATCAATGTCAATTGAGATTAATGAGGGAAGAGGAGTGGGAAAAGATCAAGATCATGTGCATCTTAATTTAAGTCACTTAGACAAGGATATTATTGAAAGTAGGTTGCCTGGTATAACTGATGCTGCAAGATTATTTGCAAATGTGGATGTTACTAAAGAACCGATTCCGGTTGTTCCAACAGTGCATTATAATATGGGTGGAATACCAACAAATTATAAAGCAGAAGTATTAACTGTAAATGGTTCAGAAAAAACTGTTCCAGGTTTAATGGCAATAGGTGAAGCAGCGTGTGTTTCAGTTCATGGCGCAAACAGGCTTGGTTCAAACTCATTAATTGATTTAGTTGTTTTTGGTAGAGCAGCCGCTAAACGTGCAGCAGAACTAATAAAACCAGGAACTCCACATGAGGAAATCAGTGAAACAGAAACCCAAAAATGCTTAGATCGATTTGATAAGATAAGAAATTCACAAGGTGATATCGGAACAGCTGAACTAAGGTTGTCAATGCAGAAGACTATGCAGTCTAAATGTGCTGTTTTTAGAACTGAAAAAACTCTTAAAGAAGGTGTTAATGAAATAAGAAAAACTTATGACGGGCTAGACTCTTTGTCAGTTAAAGATAAATCTTTAATTTTTAACACTGATTTAGTTGAGACTTTAGAATTTGATAATTTAATAAGACAAGCTGTAGTGACAGTTGATTCAGCCTATAACAGAAAAGAAAGTCGAGGAGCACATGCAAGAGAGGACTTTCCAAAAAGAGATGATAATAAATTTATGCAACACACACTTGCCTGGTGTGACGGAAAAGATACAAAAATTAGTTATAGAGAAGTACACAAATCAACATTAACTAATGAAGTGCAATATTTTCCACCTCAGGAAAGAGTTTATTGATGGCTCAAATAGGTTTACCTGACAACTCTAAAGTAAAGAAAGGTAAATATTTTAAGGATAAAACTGGTTCAAAAAATCTTCGAAAAGTAAATGTTTATAGATGGGACCCGTCCACAGAGGAAAATCCTAGAATTGATACCTACGAAGTTGATATGGATAATTGTCCATCGAAAGTTTTAGATATTTTAAATAAAATTAAAAATGAAATAGATCCAACTTTGGCTTATAGAAGATCTTGTGCTCATGGAGTTTGTGGTTCGTGTGCGATGAATATGGATGGAAAAAATGGCCTTGCCTGTACTACTCCTCACAAAGAAATAAATGGTGATATCAATATCTATCCATTACCACACCTTAAGGTCAAAAAAGATCTAATAGGTGACTTGGATGGTTTATATAAACAATATCAATCAATTGAGCCATGGTTAAAATCAAATTCAAAGTCAGAAACTAAAGAAATTTTTCAATCTAAAGAAGATAGAGCTAAACTAGATGGCGCATATGAATGTATAATGTGTGCGTGTTGCTCAACTTCTTGCCCAAGTTATTGGTGGAATGGTGATAAATATCTAGGACCAGCAGTACTTTTACAAGCCTATCGATGGATCATAGATAGTAGAGATGAAGAGAGAAATTCAAGATTAAAAAAGGTGGCAGATGAACTTAAACTTTATAGGTGTCACACAATTTTAAACTGTACTAGCGCTTGTCCAAAAGGTTTGAATCCTGCAAAAGCAATTGCTGAAATAAAAAAAATGTTAGCAACAGCTAATATTTAAACAATAGACTAATAACAATTTTTAATCTAAAAGGTCCTATTCATGAAATTAATTGAACATTTTGTAGGAGGAAAGATAATTCCCGGAACATCAAATAAAAAGGGTAAAGTTTTTAATCCAGCAACTGGTGATCAAGAAAAAGAAGTAAGGATCGCGTCTAAAAAAGATTTGGATAGTGCGGTAGAGGTAGCAAAAAAAGCTTTTCAAGAATGGTCAGCAAAACCTTCTTTAGTGAGAGCTAGAGTTATGTTTAAATTCAAGGAACTTATAGAAAAAAATTCAGATGAACTCACACAACTAATTGTGAATGAACATGGAAAAGTTTATGAGGACGCAAAAGGTTCATTAACTCGAGGCTTAGAAGTTGTTGAATTTGCTTGTGGTATTCCTCATTTGCTGAAAGGTGAATTTTCAGAAAATGTTGGCACAAATGTTGATAGCTGGTCTATGCGACAGCCATTAGGTGTAGTTGCGGGTATTACACCTTTTAATTTTCCAGCAATGGTACCGATGTGGATGTTTCCAATCGCAATTGCTTGTGGAAATACTTTTATATTGAAGCCATCTGAAAAAGATCCCTCTTGTTCCATTAAATTAGCTGAACTTTTAAAAGAAGCAGGTTTACCCGATGGCGTTTTTAATGTGATCAATGGAGATAAAGAGGCTGTTGATGCTATTTTAACAAACCCAGATATAAAGGCAGTAAGTTTTGTTGGTTCTACTCCAATTGCAAAATATATTTATGAGAATTCAGCCAAGAATGAAAAAAGAGTTCAAGCTTTAGGGGGTGCTAAAAATCATTTGGTAGTAATGCCTGATTGTGATTTAGATGGTGCGGTAAATGGTTTAATGGGAGCTGCATATGGGTCTGCAGGAGAAAGATGTATGGCACAATCAGTCGCGGTAGCAGTTGGAGATATAGGTGATGAACTTGTTTCAAGACTTTCAAAAAAAGCAGAAGCTTTAAAAGTAGGACCAGGAATGGATAAAAATTCTGAAATGGGACCTTTAGTAACAAAAGAGCATTTAGAAAAAGTAAGAGGATATGTAGATTTAGGAGTAAAAGAGGGAGCTAAGCTTGTTGTAGACGGTAGAAGCCTAAAATTACAAGGATATGAAAATGGTTTTTATATTGGTGGCTGTTTATTCGACCATGTTAAAAAAGAAATGAAAATTTATAAAGAGGAAATATTTGGTCCAGTATTATCTGTGGTTCGAGTAAAAACTTTTGAGGATGCAGCAAATTTAATAAATGATCATGAATATGGAAATGGGGTGAGCATTTACACAAGAGATGGAGATGCTGGAAGAACTTTTGCGAGCAAGATTCAAGTTGGAATGGTAGGTATTAATGTGCCAATTCCTGTACCAATGGCCTTTCACAGTTTTGGTGGATGGAAAAGATCTTTATTTGGAGATAGTGCAATGCATGGTATGGAAGGTATAAAATTTTATACAAAATTAAAAACAATAACTTCAAGATGGCCCTCAGGCATCAGGTCAAATGCAGAATTTGTGATGCCTACGATGAAATAAAAAATGACAAAAAAAAATAGTAAAATATCATTAATTGGTGCTGGTCAAATTGGAGGAACATTAGCTCACTTAATAGGAACAAAAGAATTGGTTGATGAAGTAGTTTTATTCGATGTAGCAAGTGGAATTGCCAAAGGAAAAGCTTTGGATATTGCCCAGTCCTCATCTGTAGATGGATTTAATGTGAAATTTTCTGGAACTGATAATTACAAAGATATTGAGGGATCAGACGTAGTAATCATTACTGCTGGAGTTCCAAGAAAACCCGGTATGAGTAGAGATGATTTATTAGGTATTAATTTAAAGATAATTAAACAAGTTGCAAATGGAGTAAAACAAAATGCTCCTGATGCCTTTGTAATTTGTATAACTAATCCACTTGATGTAATGGTAATGGCATTCCAAAGATTTTCAGGTTTGCCATCTAACAAAGTTGTTGGAATGGCTGGTATTTTAGATAGTTCGAGATTCAAATTATTTTTATCTTTAGAATTTGATGTACCAGTAAAAGAGATAGACGCGATGGTTATGGGAGGACATGGAGATACAATGGTTCCTCTTCCAAGATTTACCAAAGTATCTGGAAAACCTTTATTAGATTTGGTTAATGACGGAAAAATTTCAAAAGAAAGATTAGAAGAGATAAATCAACGAACTCGAGATGGTGGAGCTGAAATAGTAAAATTTTTAGAAAAAGGTTCTGCCTTTTATGCACCTGCAGCCTCGGGAATTGAAATGGCTAAAGCTTATCTCAATGATGAAAAAAAAATGCTTCCGTGTGCAGCTCAATTAAATGGTGAGTATGGAATAAAAGATATTTATGCTGGTGTGCCAATTATCATTGGAAAAAGTGGAGTTGAAAAAATAGAAGAAATTAACTTAGATGAAAAAGAAAAGTCTGAATTTTTACATTCAGTTGAAGCGGTAAAAAAACTATGGGAAACGGCTTCTAAAATCGATCCTGATTTAGCTAAAAAATGAATATTCACGAACACCAAGCTAAACAAATCTTAAAAGAGTTTGGTGCAGTTGTCCCAGAGGGAGTTTTTGCGTTTACTGTTAAAGATTTAATTGAAAAATGTAAAAAACTAAAAACTGATAAGTATGTCTTAAAAGCTCAAATCCATGCAGGTGGAAGAGGGAAAGCGGGAGGAGTAAAAATCTTAAATAATTTAGATGAATTAGAAAAATCGGCCAATGAACTTCTTGGGAAAAAATTAATCACGCATCAAACTGGGCCAGAAGGTAGAGAAGTAAAAAGACTTTATGTTGAAACTTCCTCTAATATAGAGAAAGAATTTTATTTATCATGTTTAATTGATAGAGCCACATCTAAAATTGCATTTATTTCTAGCAATGAGGGGGGGATGGATATTGAAGAAGTAGCAGCAAAATTCCCAGACAAAATTTTGACTAACAAAGTTGATTTTACAGAAGAAATTTCTGATGCAGAGTGTGAAAAGATAATCAAAATTTTCGATCTAGAGGATAGTTTAAAAATGGAGGCTATTTCTTTGATCAAATCTATTTATAAAATGTTTGTTAAAACGGACGCAAATATGGTTGAAGTTAATCCATTAATTTTAACAAAAGAAAAAAAGATTGTTTGTCTAGACGCAAAAATAAATTTTGACAGCAATGCTTTATTTAGACATCCAGAGATTTTAAATCTTAGAGATCTAAATGAGGAAGACCCTACAGAGATCGAAGCTAGTAAACACGATTTAGCCTATATAAAATTAGATGGAACTATTGGTTGTATGGTAAATGGAGCTGGTTTAGCAATGGCTACAATGGATATAATAAAGTTATACGGAGAAGAGCCAGCGAATTTTCTAGATGTTGGTGGAGGAGCGTCAAAGGAGAAAGTTTCTGCAGCCTTTAAAATAATTTTATCAGATAAAAATGTTAAAGGTATTTTAATTAATATTTTTGGTGGTATCATGAGATGTGATGTTCTTGCCCAAGGTGTGGTTGATGCAGCAAAAGAAATCGATATCAATGTTCCTTTGGTAGTGAGATTAGCTGGCACAAATTTTAAAGAAGGAAAAACTATATTAGACAATTCTGGATTAAAACTTATCTCTGCTGAAAATTTAGATGATGCAGCAAATAAAATTGTAAAGGCCATAAAATAATGTCAGTTCTTGTAAATAAAGAAACTAGGTTAATTTGTCAGGGTTTTACTGGTTCGCATGGAACATTTCACTCTGAGCAAGCAATTAAATATGGAACAAAATTAGTAGGTGGAGTCACTCCTAAAAAAGGAGGACAAAAACATTTAGGATTACCAGTTTTTAATACAGTTAAAGAGGCTAAAAACTTTGAGGGCGCCAACGCCACGATGATATATGTGCCAGCGAAGTTTGCTGCTGCTGCTATCATTGAGGCAATAGAGGCATCAATCGAGTTAATTGTTTGCATTACTGAAGGAATCCCAATTCAAGATATGTTGAGAGTTAAACAGAAATTACTAAAATCAAATTCCAGATTAATTGGACCTAATTGTCCCGGAATAATAACTCCTGATGAATGTAAAATTGGTATTATGCCAGGCAATATCCACAAAAAAGGTTCAGTTGGTATTGTCTCTAGATCTGGGACTTTAACCTATGAGGCAGTTGCTCAAACCACAGAAAATGGATTAGGTCAATCTACTTGTATAGGTATTGGTGGAGATCCAATAAATGGTACAAATTTTATTGATTGCTTAGATTTATTTTTGAATGATGACGAAACAGAGTCTATTTTAATGATAGGAGAAATTGGAGGAACAGCTGAAGAGGAAGCAGCAGAATTTATTCAAAATCACAAAATAAAAAAACCAATTGTTGGCTTTATAGCTGGTATAACAGCACCACCAGGTCGTAGAATGGGCCATGCTGGTGCAATCATTTCAGGGGGCAAAGGTGGCGCTAAAGATAAGATTAAAAAGATGGAAGTTTGTGGGATAACAATGGCGAATTCTCCATCCAAAATTGGAAAAACATTGTTCGATAAATTGTCTGATTGAAAAATTTCTTAGTCAGTTTATATTGATTAAACATAATGTCATCTTCTAAAAATTTAGAATTTAAAAAAACAGCCTTTCTCAATAAATCAAACAGCGCTTTCATCGAAGAAATGTACTTAAAATTTGTAAATAATGATCCTGAATTACCTGATAGCTGGAGAAAATATTTTAAGGAAGTTGGTGATGAAGACGATATAATTGTAAATGAAATCAATGGTCCTTCGTGGAGTCCTTCTAAGAAAGTTTCAATAAATAAAAAGCAAAATTTTGAAAATCAAATCACAGAGCAAAATGATGATGATATCATTAAATCAAATACAAATTCAATTAAAGCTGTTGCGATGATCAGGTCTTATAGACAAAGAGGTCATCTTATTGCAAAATTAGACCCATTAGGATTGTTAAAAACAGATTATTTAGAGGAACTTCATCCAGAGTCTTATGGATTTAAAAAAGAAGATTACCAAAAAAAAATTTTCTTAGACAATGTCACTAATAAGCAATACTCAAATATAAATGAGATATTAAAATTTTTAAAAGAAAAGTATTGTGGTTCTTTAGGTTATGAATACATGCATATTTCAAATCCCACTGAAAGAAAATGGTTTAGAGATCGTGTTGAAAAGGCTGATGATTTCAATTTTACACAAAATGGCAAAGAGGCAATTCTTAACAAACTGATTCAAGCTGAGGGCTTTGAAAAATTTCTTCATACAAAATATGTTGGGACCAAAAGATTTGGTCTTGATGGTGGTGAAAGCTTAATTCCTGCACTTGAACAAATAATTAAAATTGGCGGTCAGTCAAATGTTAGAGAAGTTAAAATCGGGATGTCTCATAGAGGTCGACTTAATGTATTAGCTAATGTTCTTCAAAAATCTTACAAAAGAATATTTAATGAGTTTGCGGGAGAAATAAGTTCAAAGTCTAAAGATGATACTGGAGATGTTAAATATCATTTAGGTGCTTCATCTAATAGAGAGTTTGATGGAAATTCAGTTCATGTTAGTTTGACCGATAATCCTTCACATTTAGAAGCAGTAAACCCAGTCGTCTTAGGACAAACTAGAGCGAAACAATTTTTTCATAAAGATAAAGAGAGAAAAAAAGTAATTCCGATTCTTATTCATGGAGATGCAGCCTTTGCTGGACAAGGAGTAGTTGCTGAATGCTTTGCAATGTCTGGTCTTCCAGGACATAACACTGGTGGTACAATTCATATTATCGTAAACAATCAAATAGGTTTTACAACAAGTCCAAGATTTGCGAGATCTTCGCCATATCCATCTGATATAGCTAAAATGGTTGAAGCTCCAATTATTCATGTAAATGGTGACGATCCGGAAGCAGTTGTTTATGCAGCAAGAATTGCAACAGACTTTAGATTAAAATTTAATAGAGATGTAGTCATTGATTTAATTTGTTATAGAAGATTTGGACATAATGAGGGTGATGAACCTTCGTTTACTCAGCCTTTAATGTATAAAAAGATAAGATCTCATCCTTCAACTATTAAAGTTTATGGTGAAAAACTGGTAAGTGAGGGATCAATTACCAATGATTATTTAAATAATTCTATAAAAAAATTCAAAGATCTATTAGACGATCAATTTAAAAATGCAAAAAATTACAAACCAAAAATAGAGTGGTTTGAGGGAACTTGGTCAAGATATAGACCAGAACGAGGAAAAGACAAAAGAGGAGTTACAGGCTCTGACACCAAAAAATTAAGAAATATTTCTGATAAAATAAATACAATACCGACTGAAATAAATATTCACAAAACAATTACAAAAATTTTAGATAATCGTAAAATTTCAGTTTCTAAAGGTAAAGGCATAGACTGGTCTACCGCGGAGTCTTTAGCATTTGGGTCATTGTTGGAGGAGGGTTATCCAGTAAGACTTGTAGGTCAGGATTCAGGAAGAGGAACATTTAGTCAAAGACATTCTGTTTTAAGAAATCAAATAGATAATTCGAGATATATCCCTTTAAATAATATTTCTAATAAACAAAAAAATTTTGAAATTGTAGATAGTTTTTTATCTGAATTAGCTGTTCTAGGATTTGAATATGGATATAGTTTGGTGGAACCTAATACACTTACTATCTGGGAGGCTCAATTTGGAGATTTTGCTAACGGTGCGCAAGTAGTTATTGATCAATTCATAGCTTCTGGTGAACGAAAATGGTCAAGGGCCTCTGGCTTAGTAATGTTGTTACCACATGGATACGAGGGTCAAGGACCTGAGCATTCATCAGCAAGGCTAGAAAGGTTTTTACAATTATGTTCAAATGATAATATGCAAGTCATGAATTGCACAACTCCTGCAAATTATTTCCATGCTTTAAGAAGACAAATGCATAGAGATTTTAGAAAACCATTAATTATTATGACACCAAAATCTTTATTACGTCATAAACATTGTGTTTCTAATTTGGATGATTTTAGTAAAAAAAATTCTTTTCATAGAGTTTTATGGGATCATGCTATTGATCCGAAAGTAAAAGGATTTATTAAACTAAAAAAACCAAAAGATATTGAAAAAGTGATTCTTTGTTCCGGAAAAGTGTACTTTGATTTACTTGAAGCGAGAGAAAAAAATAAAAAAGATAAAGTAGTTTTATATAGGATTGAACAACTTTACCCTTTTCCTGCAAAAGCACTTGCTAATGAGCTTAAACCATATGCTAAAAAAGCAAAATTTTATTGGTGTCAAGAAGAGCCCAAAAATATGGGCGCTTGGTTTTCGGTCAGAGATTATATCCAATGGACATTAGATAATATAAAGGCTAAGAATAGTATAATTTCTTATATTGGAAGAAGTCCAGATGCATCACCTGCAACAGGATATGCCAAGAGACATGTTTCTCAACAACAAGAAATTATAAAGAAAGTTTTTGAATAAATATTGATGAGTGAAAAGATATTAGTTCCAGTTCTTGGGGAAAGTATCACAGAGGCTACTGTCTCTAAGTGGTTAAAAAATGAAGGTGACCCCGTTGAAGCTGATGAACCACTTGTTGAACTAGAAACTGACAAAGTAAATTTAGAGGTTCCTTCTCCAGTATCTGGTGTTCTTACAAAAATAAATTCAAAAAATGGATCGGTCGTTGAAGTTGGCGCTGATTTAGGATCTGTTTCCGAGAGTGAGACTAAATCTAAAGAAAGTCAGGAAATTAAAAAGATACAACCCACTGTGAAAGTTGATAAGGAAAACTTGATAGATGAAGTTGATAAAGATGAGGAGATGGAAGTTTTTCAAGATAATTTTGAAGAGGAAAAACCACTAGTTCTTACTAAAGAGGCAGAACCTTTAAAAGTAGAAGCTGAAATAAAAATCGATGAAACTTTGTCCCCAGCAGTAAGAAAAATTGTAACTGAAAATAAGATAGATATCAGCTCTGTCAAAGGTTCAGGAAAAGATGGCAGAGTTTTAAAAGGCGATCTAATAAATTTAATGGGTGTCAATCCTCCTCCATCTGAAAGAAAAATAAAATATGGTCAAGAAGAGAGAATTAAAATGACCAGATTAAGACAAACTATTGCCAAGAGATTAAAACAAGCACAGGATAATGCAGCTTTACTGACAACATTTAACGAAGTTGATATGTCAAATGTGATGTTGATGAGAAAAGAAAATCAAGATGATTTTCAAAATCGCTATGGTGTAAAATTAGGTTTTATGTCTTTCTTTGTTAAAGCGAGCATAGTTGCATTAAAAAATTTCCCTGCGATAAACGCTGAAATTGAGGGTGATACAATTGTTTATAAAAATTATTATAATATAAGTTTTGCAGTTGGCACTGAAAAAGGATTGGTTGTGCCAGTCCTAAAAAACGCGGATGAACTATCTTTTGCAGATATTGAAAAAAATATTAAAGAAATTTCAGAAAAAGCAAAAAGTGGAAAACTTACAATTGAAGATCTTCAAGGTGGGACTTTCACTATCAGTAATGGTGGTGTTTATGGTTCAATGCTTTCAACCCCTATTCTTAATCTTCCACAATCAGGTGTCTTAGGTATGCACAATATAGTTGATAGACCTATCGTAGTTGATGGAGAAATTAAGATCAGACCTATAATGTACTTAGCATTATCATACGACCATAGAATTGTTGATGGGAAAGAGTCTGTTTCCTTTTTAAAAATGATAAAAGAAAATTTAGAGGAACCAAGAAGGCTATTTTTGGATATTTAAATGAAAGATAAATTTCAAGCAGTAGTAATTGGTGGAGGACCTGGAGGTTATGTTTGTGCAATAAGATTGGCACAATTAGGCCTCAAAACTGCATGTGTAGAGTCTAGGGGTTCACTGGGTGGTACTTG